>JAJZVZ010000120.1 GCA_021846945.1 Acidobacteriota bacterium
CTGAGACTTCCTCAGCATAGCGCCCCAGGCCCACGACGCTCAATAGAAAAGTAGCTTGATTTCTAGCACTTTCGTGCTATGACGAGCTGATTAGCGGGCTGCGCAGCCAGGCATTCCCGGGAAGCAAACAGGAACAGGGAAGCCCGAAGTGGCTGACAGATGGCTCGCGATCGCGTGCGACGGCTTGGCGGAGAAGGAAGCGGCAAGGCCAGCAAACACAACGGAGAGAGCGAAGATCCGGAGAGCGAGTTTCATTGTTTGTAACTCCTTTTTGGATTTGATATGGACAGGAACCAAGGCTCCTTACACACAAAGATGTTAGCTGAAAATTCTGAAAAGTCCAGTTTTTTCATAGAGATAAGTAAGTAGTAATGGGGGTAATTACTAACGTCACTATCCCACCTTTGTAATTTCTCTCCGATAATTGCCTGACAGGGCACTTATCTCCGTTCTCTTTACGCACCCCGCGTGCTAAAATACTGACAGGCAATTTGTATAAAGCCCCCCTATTTTCAATTGGTTAGTGCCGGGTATGAGCAGTGCGACGCGAATGGCAAATATGCGCGTATCAGGCACATGACCAAAGACTTGCAAATGGAATCCTATGGCGACTGAAGTTCTGAGCGGTACCCCCGTCAGCGGCGACAACGATAGCTACACTGGCGAAAACATCAGGATCCTGGAAGGCCTGGAGGCGGTGCGGCTGCGGCCGGCCATGTATATCGGCTCGACCGGGGAGATGGGACTGCACCACCTCGTGTATGAGGTTGTGGACAACTCCGTCGATGAGGCGCTGGCGGGCTATGCCAAAAAGATCGAAGTCGTCATCCACGTGGACAACTCCATCACCGTGACCGATGATGGCCGTGGCATTCCCGTGGACATGATGTCGGTGGGAAACGGCGATATGATGCCTGCCGTTCAAGTCGTGCTGACCAAGCTGCATGCCGGTGGCAAGTTCGACTCTTCCACTTACAAGGTTTCCGGTGGGTTGCATGGCGTGGGCGTTTCCTGCGTCAACGCGCTGAGCCAGGAGTTTAACGTCGAGATCTGGCGTGACGGCAATACCTGGGAGATGGACTTCAGCTGCGGGCTTCCAACCAGCGAGCTGCGCAAGTCGGGTACCACCAAGAGGCGCGGGACGAAGGTGCATTTCCTGCCCGACAAGAGCATCTTTACCACCACGGAATACAACTACGACACACTGGCGCAGCGGCTGCGCGAGCTGGCTTTTCTCAACAAGGGCCTTGAAATCACGCTTACCGACGAGCGCACCGCCGATCCCAAAACGGGCGAGGCCCGGCGTGCCGAGTTTCGCTATGTGGGTGGTATCGCCGAGTTTGTGAAGCACCTGAACCGCGGCAAGACCGTTCTGCACGACAAGCCCATTGTGATGGAGGCTACCCGCGACGGCGTCGAAATCGAGATTGCGCTGCAGTACAACGACAGCTATTCCGAGACGGTTTTCAGCTTCGCCAATAACATCAATACCGTGGATGGTGGCACGCATCTCTCGGGTTTCCGCACTTCGCTGACCCGCACGATCAACGCCATCGGCCAGCAACTCGGACTCTTCAAAGACATGAAGGAGAACCTGAGCGGTGATGACGTGCGCGAGGGCCTGGTGGCCGTGGTCAGTGTCAAGTTGCCGCAGCCGCAGTTCGAGGGGCAGACCAAGGGCAAACTCAACTCCGACATTGCCGGCATCGTGCAAGCCTTCGTGAATGAGCGGCTCGGCGGTTTCCTCGAGCAGAATCCGCCCGTTGCCAAGCGCATCATCAACAAGGCCATTGAAGCCGCGCGCGCTCGCGAGGCTGCCCGCAAGGCGCGCGATCTGACGCGCCGCAAGGGCGCTTTGGATGGAGGCGGGCTGCCGGGCAAGCTGGCTGACTGCTCCGAGCGCGATCCAGACCGCTGCGAACTCTACCTGGTGGAGGGCGAGAGCGCCGGAGGGACTGCCAAGCAGGGCCGAGACCGCCGCTTCCAGGCGATCCTGCCGCTCAAGGGCAAGATCCTCAATGTTGAAAAGGCCCGCTACGACAAAATGCTCGGCCATGAAGAAATCCGCGCTATGATCACGGCGCTGGGCTGCGGCATCGGCAAAGAAGACTTCGACGCCGCGAAGCTTCGCTACGGCAAGGTCATCCTCATGACAGATGCCGATGTGGACGGCTCGCACATTCGCACGTTGCTGCTCACTTTCTTCTTCCGCCACATGACGGAGCTGATCAAGCGCGGCAACGTCTTTATTGCGCAGCCGCCGCTCTACAAGATCAAGAAGGGCCGGTTTGAGCAGTACATCAAGGATGACCGTGAATTTGTGAAGGTGATGGTGAAGCGCGCCGCCGAAGGCATGATTGTCCGCCATGGCGAGACTGCGAGCCGCATCGAAGGCAGCGATCTGACACGCTTCATGGGCACGCTGAACGAATATCTGGGCTTCGTCGAGAAGGTTGACAAGCGCATCCGCAATGAGAAGCTGACGGAACTGCTGGCCCGCGCCGAACTTGTCCATCGCGGCGATTTCACTTCGGCAAACGGCGGAGAAGTTCCGGAAAAGCTGGCCCTGCTCCATGCGCAGTTGACCGAACTGGCCGATGAGTTCCAGTTCAAGCTGGGCGAGCCGGTGGAAGATGAGGAACACCACACTTGGTCCATCTGTTTCACTGATGCCCAGGGCGCCACGCGCAGCATCGACTGGATTCTGGCTTCCAGCCCAGAGTTCCGGCAGATGATGGCCAAGTACACGCTGATCAAGGAGTTCATGGAGCCGCCTTTCCTCATCGAATACTCCGCGAAGCCAGCCAGCCGACCTGATGCCGCTGCCGAGGATGAGGATGAGGCCCCGGGCGCGGACGGTGAAGCGGAGCCGAAGCAGGGCCGTCGGCCCTCCCGTGTTCTGCGCGAGCCGGTAGAAAAGCAGACCGCCCGCGAACTCTTCGCCTACATTGTCGAGCAGGGCAAGAAGGACTACCAGGTTCAGCGTTACAAGGGACTGGGCGAAATGACCTCGTCGCAGCTCTGGGAGACTACCATGGATCCCGAGCGCCGTACGCTGCTTTCGGTCAAGCTCGAAGATATCGCGGAGACAGAGACAATCTTCACCACCCTCATGGGAGAGGACGTCGAATCACGCAGGAAATTTATTGAAGATAATGCTCTTGACGTAAAGAATCTCGATATCTAAGCCGAGCAGATTGTGGCTTTAAGGTCATCTGAAACTGGCCCACAAGATGGTGCCGAGCGTAAAGTCCTGAAGCTCTGATATTTTCAGAAGTTGTCTAAGTTGCTGATATTATAGGTTTTGTTTAGATATCCCCATCTGACTTGCGGAGCTTCAGCAATTAAATGGCGGAGAGGGCGAGATTCGAACTCGCGGAGCCCTTTCAGGCTCGTCCGCTTTCGAGGCGGGTGCCTTCAACCACTCGGCCACCTCTCCACACTATCCCTTATTGTACACAGACATCATCGCCTCTATGGCGCTCTGGTCGTCGATGGGGCCCGAGTTTGCGTTCCGCATTGTCATCTGGATGTTGCTGTGACCCAGGCAATTTGCTGCCACGACCGACGGGTCTCCATTCATAAACCAACGCGGTGTGGCGGAGATCATGTCAGGTGTGGTCGCCGATGCCGGCCGCGTCGAGATCCGGATTGAACCAATACCCCAGGTCAGTCAGGGGAGTCTTCTCGGCGCGCTCCTTCCAGCGAATGTATTTCGAAGACTGCCAGTCCCGCTTCTTTGCCCGCCTGTCCAGCCGCTCATTCCACTGGAGCCGGGCGATCTACTCTGCAGAACGGTTTCCGAAGCCCTGCCGGACTCAGTCTATTTTCGACTCAAGATAATAGGCGCCATAAGTGACATTCGCAGACCGGTTGTAAGGGGTCGCATCCTCAATCAGCATTGCAAGAGAACCTGCCACGATCCGGTGGATGGAACCACTGGGGTGCTTGAGACCGATGGCGACAGTAACGCATTGATGATGGATGTCGCCAAGGCGCCCACTCTGCTCAGCTTGCCGTATCCGGTATTTTGCGATCTCCGTGATACTCTGAGTCAGCACACGCGACGATTTGTGCTCACCGACTCAAATCCGTACTATTTCAAGGGAACTGCGCAAGGTGCAGGCGGTCCGCGTGCCGGCCTGGAAAAGATATGGCCGCTCGCGATCATTCTTCGCGGGCGAACCTCGAACGATGATCATGAAATCGTGAAAAGTCCGTGCTGGCTGCGCAAACCACCGCCTTCACGGACTTCATGCATGAGTCCTTCGCTGAGAACGATCCCCGCAAGTTCGCACGACGGTAGTTCGACTGGGCCAATACCCGCTTCGGAGAGTTGATTCTGCGGATAGCCGATACGCGGCCCGCTCTCCTTCGGCAATCATGTCTGATGTAAACGAAACTGAACATCCTGATCCGGAACAGGCATTCAGCGGAGGTATAGAGACAATGGCGCAAACTAGGAGCCGCTCTTACAAGATCGCAATTCTGCTTTTCTTTTTGCCCTTCGCCGTTGCGGTGATGGGATGCGGTGGAGGCGGCGCTGCGGCTTCGTCCAGCTCCGGTTCCGGTAATCCCGCGCCCCTTACCTATAGCCAGGAGGCCGCGGATGGTATCCAAGCATTGCAGAAATGGTACATCCAAAGCACCGGACTTTATGAAAAGCCGTCAGGCTGGTGGGAAACCGCCAACTCGATGACGATGCTCGCTAACTACGAGAGGGTGACAAGCGACACCTCCTATGAATCGGTGATTTCCAACACCTTTACCGCAGCGCAGTCAGTCCATAACAACTTCTTTGACAATTTCGACGACGACGAAGGCTGGTGGGCGCTGGCATGGATTGACGCCTACGATCTGACTGGGAATAAGGATTATCTCGCGATGGCCGAAACGATTTTCACGAACATCGCGAGCGAATGGGACACAACGACCTGCGGCGGGGGCGTGTGGTGGGAAAAGCCAGGCACCGGAGTAGTTGAGTACAAGAACGCTATCACGAACGAACTCTTTCTCACTGTCGCGGCTGCGCTGGCCAATCGAACGAGCGGCACGACGTCGGCGTCCTACCTGACCTGGGCGCAGAAAGAGTGGGTATGGTTCAAAGCGTCCGGCATGATCAACTCTCAGAATCTGATCAATGACGGATTGACCGCCGCGAATCCAAGTATTCCGGCCGTTTGCACCAATAACGGCAAAACTACATGGACCTATAACCAGGGCGCCATCCTGGGCGGGCTGGTGGAACTCAACAAGGCGGATCAGGACCCGACACTGCTGCCACAGGCTGAAGCGATTGCCAATGCAGCCATTGCCAACCTGACCAGCAACGGAATTCTGACCGAGCCAATTCTTTCGGGAACCGATTCGCCGCAGTTCAAAGGTGTCTTCATGCGGAACCTGATGGTGCTCTATGCAGCGTTACCCACTACCGGCACACAGGATGCTCAATATAAGAGCTTCACCGATGCGAACGCGAACAGCATCTGGACGAATGACCAGGCCGCCGGCTATGAATTTGGAGGTATCTGGCAGGGGCCGTTCGACTCGGCAGATGCTACGCGCCAGAGTTCTGCTCTCGACGCGCTGGTCGCGGCGATATCGATGCAATGAGACCCTGATCTGGCGGCAGCAGGGCTCTCGTCCGAATGCTCTTCGCCGCGGTAGTTGGAACCATAGCGCATCTTGAGAAAGCAATCCGCAGCCGCATAGAGAGGATATTTATTGCCGCGCCCTCATCGTAATGGGCGCTGTAGTTGCCATATTCCGCTCTATCGCATACGGCGAATATAGAATCGTTGAGAGCCTCAGCGCCACACTGGGGACTTTCAACGATTCCACTGGCGAAATTCGGGCACGCGATGACACAGGATCGCAGATAAGTCCGGACATGGATCAGTCAAGGATATTTCTGCCGCTGGTCCCGCCTTCGGTGGAGGCGATACTGATTCTTCGATCAAACCGCCGTTCATCCTAGCGCCGATAACCCGTATGATTGCATCTGAACCCCTATGCAATCCGTAGTTGCGCCAAACTCGCTTTCCTCTGAGAACCCCGTTCTTCGTGTAGAAAACCTCCGCAAGCACTACGGTCTGGTCCACGCCGTAAAAGACATCTCCTTCCACGTCTGCGCTGGGGAAATCGTTGGACTTCTGGGCGTCAACGGCGCCGGCAAAACCACGACGATCAGCATGATCCTCGGCGTACTCGAGCCCACCGCCGGCTCCATCCACATCGGCTCGGTCGATCTTCTCCGCCACCGCTCTCGAGCCCTTTCCTCAACCAGCTTCGCCGCCGTCTATGCTGCACTCCCCGGCAACCTCACCGTCTACGAGAACCTCCGCGTCTTCGCGCTCCTTTACGGCGTCCGCGACTTTCCCGCCCGCCTACAGTCTGTCCTCGACGCCTTCGACCTACACAAATTCCGTAACACCAAATGCGGCATCCTCTCCTCCGGCGAGCAAACCCGCGTTGGCCTAGCCAAGGCCATGCTCAATCGTCCTCGCGTCCTTCTCCTCGACGAGCCCACCGCCTCCATCGATCCCGCCAGCGCCCGCGACATCCGCTCCACAATTTGCTCCTTCGCCGCAAGCACCCAGACCGGCGTCCTCTGGACCTCCCACAATATGTTCGAAGTCGAAGAAGTCTGCTCCCGCGTCCTGTTCCTCTCCCACGGAGAAATCATCCTCTCGGGCGATCCCCGCACCCTCCCCGCCCAATACGGCAAGTCCACTCTTGAAGAACTCTTCATCAGCGTCGCCCGCGAACCTTTTGATCTCGGAGCACTCCAGTCATGAACCTCACCCGCATCGCCGCCATCCCGCTCCGCCAGTTCTTTCTCTACCGCGGCAGCGCCGCTCGCGTTGTTCCCCTCTTTGCCTGGGTTACCATCGACATGGTTCTTTGGGGATTCATGACGAAATTCCTCGGCTCTCTCGCCCACACCTCTTACCGCTTCGTGCCCGCCCTGCTCGGCGCCGTCCTCTTCTGGGACTTCATGACACGCGTCATGCAAGGCGTCACCACTGCATTTTTTGAAGACGTCTGGTCGCGCAACTTCCTCAACGTGTTTGCCACCCCCATCACGATGCCCGAGTACATTGCCGGACTCCTCTTGTCCAGCTTCGCTACCAGCATTGTCGGCCTCGCCGTCATGATTGCCGTCTCTACCGCCGCATTCGGCCTCAACTTCGCTGCCTATGGAGCCATGCTCCTGCCCTTCATTCTCGTGTTATTTCTCAACGGCATGGCTCTTGGCGTTGCCGCCATCGCCATCGTCCTCCGCTTTGGCCCTGCGGCCGAGTGGTTCGTCTGGCCCATCCCCGCGCTGCTCGCACCCTTCGCCTGCGTCTACTACCCGCTGGCCACTCTTCCCGCTCCCATGCAGTGGTTCGCCCGCCTGCTGCCACCTTCCTATGTCTTCGAAGGCATGCGCGCAGTAGTCTCCGGCCACGTTTTCAACGGAGCATTACTCGCCGCTGCCTTCGCCCTCGCCATCGCCTATATAGTCCTCGCTTACTGGATCTTCGCCAGGGTCTTTCGCCATGCCATCCAAACCGGGTTAATAACCCGCTACAGCGCCGAAACCGTTTCCTGAAGCCTCGCAACGACGGGATAACGTTCAATGATCGAAGGACAGAACACGTTATTATTTCGCGGCAATTTTCTGTCCGGACCGGATATCCCTCCACCTCCGCCAATCCCGGTCGTAAAGCGCATCCCACCGGTGGACAGACACGCTTCAATGACCACTGCCGGACGGATGCGCAGCCGATTCTGCAGCAGGCAGAACATTTAAAACCGCTTTTACAGAAGCGCAACAGCATTTTTCCTGATTGATCCTGTACTTTGCATCGCTGTCCATTCCGGGGCTTAAATGAGCGCAACTGCGCCGGCCGAAGTGAAGTGACCGCGGTGTGGCCGCTGTGTCTTTTTGACAAAAAAAGATGGAAATCCAACAGACAACAGGCGTGTTGCCCATTAGCCTCATCGCATCGATTTGATGTAGCCGATTAATCAGAGAGAGACGCCAATGAAAAAGCCAACCGCGAGGTTAGGGAAGATCGTAAATACTCGCGATTCCCAGCCGCGCGCCCCGAAGATTTACTCGTATTCAGGCAACGTCAAGATGCGTGATTGTGGGCTGTGGGCGCAAGCGCTGAGCTTGATTGTGTGCGCGACAATGCTGAGTCTGGCTTTCTTGGCCCGGGCTGCGGAACTGCCCAAATTGCGGATTCGCACAACAGGAGTGAACGCCGGCCATATCATCGAGGACGCGAACGGCAAGCCCTTCTTCATGATTGGCATCTGCCCACAGAACCTCATTCAGACGGTCCGGAAGGCCGACATGAATGCTTATTTCAAAGCCCGCCACGAGCAGGGGTTCAATACTGCCTGGGTGGTAATCTCCGGTTGGAACCACTTCGGCAAACCTCCATTGCTTCCAAATAGCCATTATGATCTGGAGGACGACGTCCGCGATGCCGCCGGAAACGCCATCAAGCTCGACTCGAAGAATATCAATTTTGCTCCACCGAATTTGAATATGGCCTACGTCCGCTCGGTGGACCAGATGGTGATTGCCGCCGGAAATAATGGAATCTATCTGTTTCTGGACCCCATGAACGAACCCGGCATGAATTGGCCCCTGCACACCAAGGCGGATTGTGTGGCCTGGGGCAGGTTCTGGGGCGACCGCTACGCGAAGTACCCCTATGTCAATATTCTGATGGGGACAGACGATGTACCCCAGCCCTACAGCAACTGGATTGTCTCCGGACTCCGGCACTCATTATCGGGCCGTCTCTTTTGTATCGATCAGGCTATCTACGACCCCAAGGGGATGCATGACAACATCCCCAACCCGTGGTGGCAGTACAAGGATCGGCAGGCCACTTGGATTAACCTCTGGGGATGGTATGTCTGGGAGGCGCCAAACTCCATGGCGCAGACAGGCACATATCAGTATGCAACCTGGCTGATGTATTCGCAGGCGGCTCATTGGGGAGTTCCGACAGCCCCCACCTTCATTGTGGAATCGGAATACACTTCCTATCCAACTGATGATGGGGAAGGGACCGCTCACGCCAACTCGATTGTCATGAAGCAAGGCGACCATGTTCTGCGCCGCCAAATGTGGTCGGTGCCCCTGGGGGGAGGAAGCGGTTTTGGAATCATCGGCAACATCAATGACGCGATCAACGATCCGATTGCCACCCTGAACGATCCGACTCTCAAATACGTCGCCTACTGCAAGTCGTTCTTTACTTCTCTCCCCTGGGAGCGGCTAGAGCCGGATTATGGGCATACCTTCCTGACATCTCAAACGACCGGTCCAGCCATGCACGATCCCACCTATGTATCCGCAGCGATCACTCGGGATGGAACTCTGGGAGTGGTCTACTACCCCGGACTGAGTGGTAGCAACTTTAAGCTGACGTTGGACATGTCGAAAATGGGCGGCGGGCATGGTGCCTCGAAGGCGTACTGGTTCGACCCCACTAATGCCACGCGGCACAGTGTTTCGGGCGCGCCGCTTGCGAATACTGGTTCTCGGACGTTTACGACTCCCGGCAACAACCATGCAGGAAGCGCCGACTGGGTGCTGTTGGTTGACTCTTCAACCCACTAGCCTGAATTCCCATGGTGGAGTATCGCCGACGATCAGGAATGGATGGTTATTCTGATCGACAAGATAGCGATGGTTGGCGCTTAAGTTTGAGCGGTTAGGCGGGCCGATAGCTGGCCGGCGCAGACGCCTCATTGCCGGATTGCTGCGCCTGCACAACAACAGGAGCAAGGATCAAGAGCACTCCGAGCACGATGCCGAGAGCGATCGACGAACGATGATTTCGAAGAATTCTGTTCTTCATTCTATCCCTCGCAATGATCGTGACCTCTTGATTTTGCTGATGCATTTGTTATTATGCTCCCCGATCTTTCGCTATCCTGACCAGCGCAAATGTGTCTTGAGAAAGTGGAAAGTTCCCTTGCCATAGATTTCATGGGGTCCGTTAAAGAACTCGATTTCAGTCTTTCCACCAATGTCCATCTTGTCGTAGAACTCGCGTACCCGCGCATACTCGAAGGAAACCCACTCGTCGAGCCCTACGGGATCATCGTGACCACGTTCGACCATAAATGGCCTGGGCGCCATCAACTCGGCGAGTTCGGCATAGTTCACATTGCTCGCGAAGTTGAACTCATACATGTCGTACTCTTTGGTCAGAAGATAGCTTTGCGGCGCCAGGACGGTCGTTGTCTTCCAGACCCACTCGTTGAAATCACCTGAACAGATCGAGAGAGCATAGCGGTCCAAAAGAGGAGGTACACGCACCGCAGTCTTGCCGCCATACGAAAGACCATAGAAGCCTATCCGCGCGGGATCTACATTTGGCAGCGTCGACAACCAATTCAGCGTCTGTTCATGCTGGCCGATAATGACGGAGAAAAGTGAAAGTTTGAGGGGATGACCTATCCGTTGAAGGATCCGGAACCTGTCATCGCCAATATATGGGTTCTGCGGCGCATAGGTGATGAATCCTTCATCGGTCAGTCTCGCAGCAAAGTGATGATAGAAATGATTGTCAATTGAGGGGTCCGTAACTTCGATCGGACGGCCTTCAAGGCCATGCTGGCAAACAACCACGGGCCTGCGCTCACCCGATTTCAGATCTTTCGGGAGCAGAAGAATTCCGCAGGCGAAGACGCCGGGCCATACATCCAGCATCACTTCGTATCCGGTGAAGCGCGGTGCATTAATTATCAGCCGGCTTCGCGGGTTGGACGGCAGCGTAGGAGACGGTAGCCGGCCAATGATCTCCTCCCATATAAACTCGCGATAGAACTGCGTCGAATGCTTCCAGGTCTGGATCGAGCTGGAGTCAGCCTTCCTCCAAAAGCTCTTGCGTACATCAGGCGATTTGCGGATGATCGCTTGGGTAAAGTCGACGATCTGATCGAACTGCTCCTTCATTTGCGGGTGCGGCGCGGGACTGGCGGACATCTTTGCCGCGCTCATCGAAGGCTTCAGAGATGCGGAACTGCCGACAAGCGCTTCTAGAAATGACTGGAGCGTTGGCTCCGAGCCGGGCAGCCCCTGGTCGCTGTTGGGTGGAATAAGCTTCAATTTGCCGCTCATACCGAGGCGCTCATAGAATTTTCGAGCTCGGTTGACTTCGGTTTCGACCTCTTCAAATGGTGGAGTCATCAGAGTACCGTTGGGACACGCGAAGGGGCGATGCTCTGCGTCGGGTTTCGGCGGGCCAGAAATCTCCGGACCTTTGCTGGCTTCAACGATCAGGGCTCGCGGCGCAATGAGGCTTGCAAGTTCTGCATCTCCAAACTCGCGGACGAGCCCCCACACGTCGCGATAAATGGGTTCCTTCCATACGGATTCGCGCGGCTGGAAATAGCCGCTGACGACAGTTGCGGCGATACGAGGATCCAGCGCGGCAGCATAGAGTGCAAGCAGGCCGCCCTCGCCGTAACCCATCACCCCGACCGGAAGCGGCGACCGGGCATTTTCGCTTTCAAACCAGTCGACGGCGGCCAGGATTTTCTGCGCTTCAAAGCCGATAATGTGCCTGCCGGCTTCAAAACTCATCCGATAGATCCACTCGCGATGCGGCATGTTGGTCGCACCGAATCCGGGAATCCCGGAGTACTTGTCGTCGCGGTCAATAATGAGCGGCACAACCACCTGCGCCCCGTTCTCAGCGAGCCGTCGCGCAAACTGCGCTTCGGGGGGAATGCCCGGAGCGATACCGGCGAGCATCTCAGGCGTCCAATCGGCATCGGGGACCGCGACGATGCGCGATGAGGGCTTCTCATCGGGCTCGAGGAGCAGCCCTGTTGCCCATAGTCCACTCGAATCCGCGGTTCCAGGAGCAAATAGATGCCAGCGGATGGCGAAGATCTTGTATCCAGGCGCCCGCGCGATTTCGCTCTGCCCCTGAAACCTGGTGAGCAGCTCGGGCGCTTGTGGCGCGACACGGGTGTCGGTAGCGCCAATGATCCTGCGAAAGCGCTCCCGATTGGGGGCGACGGACTGCTCATAGCTCTGCGGTGAGGAGTAATCATAACTCCACAACCGCGCGCGATCCCTTGCCTGGCGTTCTGTTTCCTCCAGCAGGAAGCGATGAATGCTTTCGACCATCTGCGCTGCTAAATCACCTTCGGCAGTCAGCGGCGCCGTGCCAGGGAGACAAGAACCGGCAGCGCTGCCGGGTGAAGGTTCTGCAGCGCTCTGGTTAGTCATGGCATCGGCCAACGTGGATGAGATTCCCAAACAGTTTCCGAGTCCGGCGGCGAGCGTAGCATGTGCGGAATGGCATAAAAAATCGCGTCTCTTCAATGTCTTTCCTCACTAGAGCGATTGACGTCCGACCTAGCAGGCGGTGAATGATTCTGGTCGCAGAAGAGCGGCGGAGCCACGCCTAGAGGTTAATGCAATAGGTGCGCCGTTCAATCAGGTCATCAAGCTTCTGATCTGCGTAGTCTATCTGCGGGCCAAGTGGAACAATCGAGCCGGCACGAATCAGGAGCGGCAATCCGGATCGGGCACTAACTGTAGGTTTCGAACCCATACGAGCCAAAGGCTCGCCAGGAGATCAACTGATAAATTCGATCGATCGTGAGGCTTCGCTTCCAAAAGCATTTTTACCTCATAAAATCGCGATCGGATTGAACAGCGAGCCGGTTCCGCCGGGTAGACGCAAGGGAGCCGCTACAACCATGAATTCCCATCTCTTTTCCTCTTCGCAGACTTGCATCAATTCTTCAAATTGTAGACTGTCGGCACAAGCCATCCCCATGGACGCAATTTGTAGCGCATGAATCGGATAAGGAATTTGCTCCACATTGCTGGGAACTGTTTCGCCGTCACCTTCAGGCAAGAAGGCTGCAACCTTGCGCTCATGAAGCAGAAGCATGGTTTCCACATGCAGGCCGGCTTTTCCCTCGCCATCGTAGCCGTTCTTCCATGGACCCAGTTCGAGCCGCCGCCGGTAATGGCCGGTACGAAAGAGAAAGATGTCTCCCTCGCCGAGACGCACGCCCTGTGCTTTTTCCGCCGCTTCAAGTTCCTCGCGAGTCACAGCCTCGCCGGGTTCGAGCCACTTCACTCCGCGCAAGCGAGGGATGTCAAGCAGGACGCCGCGGCCCACGAGCCCATGTGCGTAAGCGGTGATGTCTTGAATCAACGGGCCTCGCGAAGTCACGGCGCTGGTTGGCTTTCCGTTATAGAGCTTTCCCTTATACGCAACGTGACAGAGTGCGTCGATATGGGTGAAGCAGTCACCGTGGAACTCGCTGGCCAGGTAATCCGTACTGAATTGCGGCTCGCCGAGTGCCGAGTGGATATCGTAGGTCTGGATTATATGGTGAGTCGCGGGGCGAGGATTGTCCGGCCCCGCCGTTTTATCGATCGGAACGGCCATCGAGACCGACTGGCCCTTGCGAACCAGGCTGGCTGCGTATCGGATATGCTCCGGCCCGATATAGTTAAGGGTTCCCCTTTCGTCGTCTGCTCCCCAACGGCCCCAGTTACAAACTGATTGAAACAACTTCTCGAATTCTGCGTTTGAAACAGGCTTCGCTATCGTCTTAGTCATCGTCATCTTTCACTTTCTCTCGCCACTGATCAAGCGGGCTTCTGGTGGTTACTCTACATAGGAAGAACGGCCGGTCATGCGCCTTCTCTAGTCGTTCATCCGAAGCTGGCCGAGTCTGGCAGCTTCAGCGGCTCACGATACCAATTCGTCCGTGCGCCGACAACCAGGAGACCAGCCCCCAGCCAAATACTGCCGGCGATTTTTGCCGGGCTGGCAAGTCCCCACCAGATCACAGCGCAGAAGAGAAAGCCGAGAAACGGTAGGATCACGTCAAGAAAGAAGTTTTTGAGATGTCCGTCGGGGTGGTGCACCCAGAATTGCCAGATCACGGCGACATTTACTCCCATGAAACCAAGAAATGCGCCAAAGTTCAGGATCTCAGCCGTCAATTCATAACTGAGCAGCTGTGCGCCCAAGAACGCCATGAGACCAATCAGGATCACGTTGACATCCGGCGTCTTGTGCACCGGATGCAGGCGCGCAAAGACGCGCCGCGGGAGAACATTTTCGCGCCCCATTCCATACAGCAATCTCGCGGCGCCGACTTGAGAGGTAAACCCAGCACCGACATTCGCCACCACAAGCAGGAGCGCTGTCGCCTCCAGAAGAAGCGGGCCGCCCACGCGGCCGGTAACATCAATAAATGCTGTATCCACGTCTTTGAAGGACATGTAGTTGGGCCAGACAAGCTGCGCCAGGTATACCAGCAACCCGCCAAAGAGTCCGGTAAAGATGCAGACTGCGACAGCGGCCAGCAGCACATTTTTGCGGGGATTCTTCACCTCTTCGGCCAGAGTCGTCACCGCGTCGAAGCCAAGATATGTGAGTGCGGCAAATGAAGTTGCATGCGCGATGCGCCGTACGCTGAACGTCGCGGGATTGTAAAAGGGGGCGGTGGAAAACAGA
>JAJZVZ010000121.1:0-10101 GCA_021846945.1 Acidobacteriota bacterium
GTTCGAGAACAGGCCGCGCTGAACAGGCCTCATTTCTGCGGGCGTCGGATGAATTGAGCTGACCGGATCGGCGACCATGTCTCGTTATCAGGCTCTCTCAGTCAAGAAATACATGAACGCGTTCCAGACCGGAAGTATCCGGTTCAGCGCTGAGTGGCTCTCGAAGAGATATCTTTGCATAATCACTCAACCCGCGCAGCAGGACAGTTGTTTTACGTCGCTGGTGAAGGTCTGCGCGGCGAGTTTTAACCCTTCCACCATGGTCAGGTAGGGGAACAACTGATCGGCGAGGTTCTGCACGGTCATGCATGCCCGAATTGCCACGGCCGCTGTCTGAATGAGTTCACCCGCTTCCGATGCAACAGCCTGCACCCCGATCAGGCGCCGAGTGTCAGCCTCTGCGACCAGCTTGATAAAACCACGCGTATTGAAATTCGCAAGCGCGCGCGGCACATTGTCGAGGCTCAGCGTGCGGCTGTCAGCCCGGATGCCATCGCGGTAAGCTACGGCTTCGCTGTAACCGACTGTGGCAACCTGAGGATCGGTGAACACAACCGCCGGCATGGTGGCCAGATCGAGAGCGGCATTACCTCCGGTCATGTTGATGGCGGCGCGGGTTCCGGCTGCGGCGGCAACATAGACAAACTGCGGATGGTCGGTACTATCGCCAGCGGCGTAAATGTGCGGCGCAGAGGTGCGCATGCTTTGATCGATGATGATAGCGCCTTGCTCATTGACAGCAACGCCAGCCGCTTCGAGAGCCAGGTCATGGGTGTTGGGTGTTCGGCCAGTTGCAATCAACAGCTTGTCAGCCTGCAGCGTATCGTTTTCGGTCGAAATCGCGAATTCGCCATTGCCATACACGACATGAGTGGCCTGCGTATGTTCGAGCACTTCGATCCCTTCGCCACGAAAAATCGCGACGAGGGCTTCGCCGACTGCTGGGTCCTCTCGGAACAGCAAAGTGTGACGAGCTAGCACGGTGGCTTTGCTCCCCAACCGGGCAAAGGCCTGTGCAAGCTCCAGGGCCACAGCCGAAGAGCCGATCACCGCCAGTCTCGCCGGAATCGTGTCACTCACCAGCGCTTCTGTGGAGGTCCAATACGGTGTGTCTCTCAAACCTGGAATGGGCGGCACGGCAGGACTTGCCCCCGTAGCGATCAGACAGCGGTCGAAGGAAACTTCGCGCTCGCTGCCATCATTCCGGCGCACGGTGAGATGCCGGCTGTCCTCGAACCGTGCCTCTCCTTGCAATACTGTAATGGCTGAATTGCTGTCGAGAATAGTTTCATACTTGGCGTGCCGGAGTTCTTCAACCCGTGCCTGCTGCTGGGCAAGAAGTCTGCTGCGCAGAATCGTTGGGGGCAATGCAGAAATCCCTTCATCGAAGGGACTCTCGCGCCGCAGGTGGGCGATGTGTGCCGCGCGGATCATGATCTTCGACGGCACGCAGCCGATATTGACGCAAGTGCCGCCGATCATGCCACGCTCGATGAGCGTGAGGCGCGCGCCCAGTTCGACAGCTTTGAGCGCCGCCGCCATTGCGGCCGCACCGCTGCCGATGACCGCGACGTGAAGGCCGGCTTCGGTGGCGGACGGGCGGCCCTGTCCGTTGCGCTCTTCCGCGACCGGTACGTAAGCCACTGCTGCGCTGTAGCCGAGAGCGGCCACGGCGGATGTGAGCTTCTTCACCGGTGTGCCCGGATCGGTGACAAGTTCCGCTGTCCCAGCGGGGTACGATACCGTCGCCGAGCGCACGCCGCGAATCTCCTCCAGTGTCTTTTTGAGATGGCCGGCACAGGATGTGCAGGTCATCCCGGCGATGCGCAATGTGAACATCTCTGTCATTGTGATTTCCTTAGCGCTTTGCCGTAGATGGATAGCCCGCGTCTTTTGTGGCATTGGTCAGTGCTTTAACGTTGGTCTTGGCGTCGTCGTAGGTCACAACAGCTTCCTTCTTTTCAAAGCTGACCGAGACCTTTTCAACGCCTTCGACCTTCGTCAGTGCCTTTTTGACCGTGATCGGGCAGGCGGCGCACGACATGCCGGGAACCGAAAGCGTGACGCTCCGGGTAGCTGCCCAGACAGGCACGCTAAGCGCAGCAGCAAGGGAAATGGCAAGAGCGGCGAATTTTCTCATGTGACAGTTTCCTCCTTTAATAGAAGAGCGGCAAAACATAAGGGAATGCGAGTGCGATCAACACCAGAGCCGCCACAATCCAGAACATCACTTTGTAGGCGGCTTTGACCCGTGGCAGAGCACAAATTTCCTCCGCCTCACAGGCTTGCGCAGGGCGGAAGATACGGCGCCAGGCGAAAAACAGAGCGGCCAGAGCCGCGGCGATGAAGAGTGGACGGAAGGGTTCCAACACAGTCAGGTTTCCGATCCATGAGCCGCTGATTCCGAGTGCTACCAGAACAAGCGGGCCGAGGCAGCACGTCGAAGCTAGGATGGCTGCCAATCCCCCAAGCGCCAGCATTCCTGATTTGGATTTCCCTGAATGCATGTTCTTCCTGCTTGAAAACAGAGTAATCTCCGTACATAGGTACGGAGTCAAGCATGAAAAACAGGATGACCATCGGGCGGTTGGCGGAGACGGCTGGAGTTGGCGTCGAAACCGTGCGGTTTTATCAGCGGGCGGGGTTGTTGGCCGAACCCAAACGGCCCGTCTCCGGCTACCGGGAATACGGAGAAGCGGATACGCGGCGCATCCACTTCATCAAGAGGGCGCAGACGCTCGGCTTCAGTCTCGAGGACATTGCAGGCCTTCTCCAGCTTGATGGCCCGCATTCATGCAGCGTGGCGCACGATCTTGCGCTCGAAAAATTGCATATTGTAGAGGACAAGATACGTTCTCTCGAATCCATCCGTGACGCATTGTGGCAGATGGTTCGGCAGTGCGAACTCAAACACAGGCGCGGGACATGCCCGATCATTCAATCGCTCGCGCATAGGGATTCAAGCGTGTCGCGCTAGACTTTTCCGAGAGGGGTCACAACGTGAATCATGTGCAGGGCGTGTGCAAAAACAAAAGCAGAATGACGATTTTACGAAATGGTTTCCTGTCGGCCAGTTTGATGACCGCCACTTCACTCTCTCTGCCGTCACGGGTTGTTTCGCAGACTGCTGCGTCCGGCAAGAAGGTACTGGCTACCGTTGCCGATGTGCCGATGCCCGGCCCGGCAGTCCGGTTCGACTACCAGAGCTTCGATCCATCAAGCGGACGGCTCTATATCGCCCACATGAACGCCGACCAGCTCGTCGTTTTCGATGTTCGGGACAGGAAGGTGACCGCCAATCTCGACGGCTTCAAACGGGTGCATGGGGTGTGTGTTGCCCCCGAAGTTCACCGCCTGTTCGCATCGGCCACGGGGAACCACCGGGTCATCTCAGTTGATACGCAGACCCTCAAGATCGTGGGCAGTGCGGGACCCATCGTTTACCCGGACGGGTTGGCATTCGCGCCGAAGCAAAACAAGGTATTTGTGTCCGATGAACACGGAGGCGTGGATGCGGTCATCGACGCACCCAGTAATATGCTCATCGGTAAAATCGCTCTCGGTGGCGGCGCCGGGAACACCGTTTACGATCCGGTGTCCGGACACATCCTTGTTGCGGTGCATGGCGTGAATCTGCTCGTTGCCATCGATCCTCAAGCCAATAAGGTCCTGGGACGATACGCGCTTCCCGGCATTCAAAACCCCCACGGAATCGCGCTCGATACGGCTGACCACATGGCCTTTGTGGCCGGGGAAGAGAACCATTCGCTCGCGCTTGTGAGTCTGGATACGATGAAGGTGCTCTCGACTCACGAGGTCGGCGATGACCCCGACGAAGTGGCTTTCGATCCAGGCCTGAAGCGGCTGTATGTCTCGGCCGAATCCGGGACGGTGACGATCTTCCAGTACAGACATGAAAAACTCATCTTGCTTGGCTCGCTCAGCATGCCTCATGCGCACACGGTTGCCGTCGATCCTGAAACGCATTTCGTCTACTTCCCACTGGAGAACGTCAACGGGCATCCGATATTGAGGATCATGCGACCTGCGAATCCAGAATAACGCAGGCTTGAGGCTCCGAAGTTCATGAAGTCATGGAAGGCAATTGCCGCGATGTTTGTTCTGCTTCTTGCCCTTGCCGTTCTATGCCTGGCGCTCTTGATGCTGCGGGGATTCCGTGCCACTTCCACTCCATCGAAATTTGAAGCTGTCGTGGCCCGCAGCATACGGGATATGGCCATCCCCGAGCATGAACGCCACCAGAAGAACCCTTTCCTCGGCGACTCCCAGGCCCTGCAGCAGGGGCGTCAGGACTTTTTCCAGCGGTGCGCTATCTGCCATGGGACCGACGGGAGCGGGAGAACGCAGATCGGTTTGCACGAGTATCCTCGGGTTCCGGATCTGCGCGCTTCATCGACCCAGGAACTGACAGACGGCGAAATCCACTACATCATCGAAAACGGGGTCCAGCTCAGTGGAATGCCGGGGTTCGGCAGTCCACACAGGGTCTCAGGTCCGGAGAGCTGGAAGCTCACACTCATTGTGCGCAGTCTCCGCGCGCTTTCAGCAGCAGAGCTGCAGCAACAGACTGCCGCAATTGCTTCGGCCCACTATGTCGGCTCCGAGGCCTGCGCCAAATGTCATGCCAATATCTATCAGCGCTGGAAGAAAACCCCGATGGCCAATGTGGTGCGTGATCCCCGGACACACCCGGATGCCATCCTCCCTGATCTCTCGACCAATACTGTGTCGAAGTTTTCCGAAAGCCAGGTTGCCTTCGTCTATGGCAGCATCTGGAAGCAGCGCTACTTCACGAAGATTGGGGAAGACTATTTCCCTTTGCCGGTGCAGTGGGACATCAAGACGCGACAGTGGCTGCCGTATCACATCCCGTCAACTGGGGCGGACTGGTGGGCGCACCTGTATCCTCCGGGCAATATGCAGCGACCCACTGGCCCCACGTGCGATGGCTGTCATTCCGTTGACTACAACATCCACACCAAACAGGCTGCGGAGTGGAACGTTGGCTGCGAGCGCTGTCACGGCCCGGGCAGCGAGCATGTCCTGCATCCCGCGCGTGGCAACATCGTCAATCCGGCAACGATGGACACGGTGGCGGCAAACGATACCTGCATCCAGTGCCACTCGCAAGGCCGCCCACCCAATGGCCCGATTGAGGGGAAGTACTACGACTGGCCCGTGGGCTACCATGTCGGCCTTCGGTTACAGGACTATTGGAGGCTGGAAAACTGCACGCTCGGTCAGACCAATTTCTACTACCTCCCGGATTGCACGGCAAATAAGAACCGGATGCAGGGAAATGATTTCGTGCAAAGCGTCATGTATCACCACGGAATCACCTGTTTCGATTGCCACGACGTGCATGGCACTGGCAATTACGCGCAACTGATCAAGCCGGCGAATCAGCTCTGTCTCGACTGTCACGGACCGATGTCTCCGAACGGCCCGCATGAGCCCACTCTTGAAGCGCACACGCATCACAAGGACGGGAGCCCCGGTAGCCAGTGCGTCGCATGTCACATGCCCGGGATACAAAGCGAGGGAGTACCAGTCTCCTATGTTCACGCGCACACATTTCGGTTCATTTGGCCGGAGATGACAGACAAGTACAAAATGCCAAATCCATGTACATCCTGTCACACCAGCAAATCGACGGCGTGGGCGGAGAACGCGATGCAACACTGGTTCGGGCCCTCGCCGTGGCAGGTTCGATAGGGTTCCTTGCCAGCCAAAACGCCTCTCCTTTTCTTCTCTGCTTTGTTCCTATTCGTTGCGCTGGAGATCAAAGTCAGCGGCGCGTTCTTTCGGATATGCCAACGAAGGCCGGAGGCTACGTCCAGAGGCATTCTCGCCTTCGCTGGGATTCGAGCGGCAGGGGTCTCGCCGGCTGCCATAACCGTTCCGCTCCTGCCCGGCGCAGTACGCGCACTGATGCGTCACACCCCAAAACCGGCCGAGACGCTGGGCAACGATGAACCGGCGCGCGCTGACCCGCATCAGACAGAGCCAGTCACATCTGTGCAACATACCGCGCGGTGACCTTGAGGAATGTACTCAGGGATGCCGAATCCCGGCTTTGTCGGGTCCGAGGGCTGCCTCGCTTTGCAGGTTGGCCAGCATCAGTAAAGCAGCCTCCAGAACCTCCAGGCGGTGAAGGGGAAGCCGGCGAATCTCCTTAGAATTGGTATAAATGGCCGACTGCTCACTCGTGTTTCCGCCCAGAAAAACGGTGCACGCTACAAATAGGATCGAATCTTGCCCTTGCACCCACATATTGCTGCCTGGAAGCGTCAGCATGCCATGAGCTTGGGAATCTGCGATGTGACGCCCGTCACAGAAATTGAGAAATCGAAACGAAAGTCATAAAGATTCCATAAGGGAGGAGCGGCACGGTCGCAATCATCCGACCGTGCGAGCGTCGTTGCTTCCCGGCATGACCACTGTTCTTTGGTTCGATGAAACGAACCCATAGAAAAATGGGGCGGATATAGGTATTCTTACTGCGGGGCGGGCACGCACCGCCCTGGGGTGTGGAAACCCCGGTGTAACAAATGCGCGCCGAAAGGTGCACGATCTCCCTTGACTTTGGGTCGGGGAGCCTGTGACGTATGTCCAGGCACCCGATGCTAAAGGTCACAGGAGCCGCGTTACACCGGCTTTCCAACTCCCCGACCTTGGGTTCTAAGGGCGGTTTGCGGGGGCGAACCGCAAACATTTTTTCCCGAACCTCGTTCGAGGAGTGAACGCTTATTCCTCCTGACATCCAACGCGAGTCCGTCGGCGCATCCGGAATCGACTATAAGTTCCTGGCTGAAAACTGCGCCGATATCCTGTGCAGCATCGAAGCGGACCATACGATCCGTTACATTTCTCCGTCCTGTTCTGAAATCCTGGGGTGGCAACCAGCGGAGATGACCGCACGAGACCTGCGTCAGTTCATCCTTCCGGATGACTTGCCGGCATTAGACGATCTTGAGATGAGCAAACCGCTGGAGGAAACGGCGTATACCCATGCCCGGCTGCGCTTCGTGAGGAGAGATCAGACTACAGTCTGGATCAGCATCAACGCTCGCGCTGTCCGCAATCCGGCTACAAGTGAGTCCTTTCGATACGTTCTCTCGATGAGAGACATCACCGGCCGCACGGCTTTGGAGGAGAAGCTGTCTGCTCTTGCATTGACAGATAGCCTCACGGGCCTCTGGAACCGCCGGGCCTTTGATCAGGCTCTCCGGCGGGAGTGGAAACGGACGCTCCGCGAGAAATCTCGGCTTTCTCTGCTGCTCCTGGATCTCGATCATTTCAAATCGCTGAATGACCGGTTCGGTCACGCGCTGGGGGACGAGTGCCTGGTCGCTGTCGCTTCGGCCATCACAGACAGTGTGCGCGCCTCCGACTTCGTCTGCCGCTGGGGAGGGGACGAGATCGCCGTCATTCTCCCCGCTACCGATCATGCGGGTGCGCTCAGGGCTGGCGAGAAAGTGCGGTCTGCGGTTGAAGCTTTGCACTTTCGCGCGGAGGATCATGACGGGGAGTGTGTTCTCGTGACCGCAAGCGTCGGCCTGGCCACGGCGGCGAGGGAGGCTGACCAGCGAACGGCAATTCCTCAGAATTTGCTCCGGGCCGCGGATCTGGCGTTGTACAGGGCGAAGCATGACGGGCGAAACCGCGTAGCCGTGGCCCACAATTTTCCGGCGGGAGAAACCGAGGCCGCAGTGACGGCGGTAACCGCCGAAGGTTGTCACACGCAGATCATGCAGGAGAAGGCAGACTTGCGTGAACGAGATGGGCTGGTCCAGGAAGGACGGCCCGACGGCATCGACGGTCTCTGATCCCAGATCTGCTCTCAAGGCCGTCGATGCCGGGAAAACTGCTCAAATCTGCGGCAGCATAATTCCTCATACAGCCTGTGGTCAGAATCGGAAACCCCATCCGGGGCGTATGGCGCAACGCTTGGTTCGCGCCGGTGCGGACGCAATCTCCGTGATAAGTGAAATTGAAAACTGTATGAAGCAAGGAGACTGCAGAATCGTCCCTGCGGACCAAGCTGGGACGGCTGCCCGACGGGCGGGCGCAAAATGACGCTCCGGCGCTTGTCCGGAACTTCGAATGAGGGCGGGCAAGCGGGCAGCCGAGATAAAAATGCGGAGCCGGTCTTGCTGGCTCCGCGAGACGTTGTGATCTGTTCAAGGTTATGCTGCGGTTTTCTTCGCCCCTTTTGGCTGCGATTTCGGAGCGGACTTCTTGATGGTGGCGGCCTTCGCTTTCTCATTCGCCGCGAACTCCTGCTTGACGGTCGCGGAGATGGCGTCCACGTCCACCTTGTAGGCGCGGGCGGCATCGCGGAGAATCTTCGCAGCGTCGGTCTGATTGTGCATGGACAGGAGAATGACCGTCTCTACCAAGATGCGGCCCAGCTTGCTTTCCTCGGCTTTGGGGAGAAACGCGGCCAGCAGTTTCGCCGGGGCCGTGTCGTCCTTCGGTTTGCCGATACCATGCTGCCGGATGAGAACGGACATGCGCCGCTCGTCCAGCATCTGCGTGAGCCGTTCGGCGAGAAAGAGCAGGTCGCGCTTCATCAGCCGGACGGGGACCGCATCGCCGATGGCTTTGAGAACGCGCATTCCGGCAGCCTGCGCTATGGCCTCCTCGCGGCGGCGCTTCTCTTGCTCGGCTTTGAATGCGGCATCGGCGTGGTTGCGCTGGCTCTGCCGCTTCGGATGATGCACCGGGCATTCGGGATTGGCGCATACACGCTTGGTTTCACCCTTCTCCGTGCCTTCGGTGACGATGGCCTCGGTGGTGTACTTGCACGTCTTGTATTCCGGCCAGTCGCGCTCGTTCTTGCTCTTCGGCTTGTCCTTCCGGATTTCGACGTACTTGTTGCGCGGAATGGCCGGGCTACCCTCGGCGGGTTTACCGTAGGCGGTGCTGATCTGTACGAGCTTCGGCTGGGTGGCAACGGTCTGCCTCACATGTGCGTCGATTTTCGATGCGTAACACTTCGGATCGCTGCATGAATCGGGCTGGTTGGCTCCGATCTCGGCAAAGAGCAGCGTGTTATGGCCGGTTCGCTTGGGGCACTCAAGGCAGGAACCTGCCTCGGGCACAAGCTGAGCATCTTCTCTGGAGAACGGCGCGGCGGCAAGCTCTAGAAGGAGATTGTGCTCGATCCACTGCTGAAGATGACGGACAGGGAGCAGGATGCGCCTTGGCTTACTGCCATTGGTGTAGGTTTCCTGATAGCAGGCGGCGAGCGCTTCCTCTTGTTGTGCGGGCTGCAATTTGGCGAGCAAAAGTGCGTGGCCTACGCCAATCTCATCCTTGGCGAAGGCTTCGGTGACGGCGGGCGCAAGATCAGCCAATTTCGCTCTCGCGGTTACGTAGGCCGGCGACTTGCCGCACTTGGCCGCGATCTGCTCGACCGTGTAGTCAAGGTGTAACAGCGAGAGATAGCCGGTCGCCTCGTCCAGCGGGTGAACGTCGCGCCGTTGCAGGTTTTCGACGATGCTGGTTTCGAGAGCTTGGGCGTCGCTCAGTTCCACGATGCGCACGGGCACGGAATCGAGTCCGGCCAGTTGCGCTGCACGGTAGCGCCGTGCACCCGCTACGATCTCGTAACTGTGGCCTTTGGGCCGAACCAAAAGCGGCGAGAGCACGCCCTGAGCGCGAATACTCTCTCCGAGTTCGGCAAGCGCCGTCTGGTCAAACGTGCGGCGCGGGTTGGTGGATGACTCCTGCAACTGTGCCAGCGGCAGGCTGCGGTACTCGGATTTGATGTCAGCTGTGGTCGTCATGGGGAATACTCCTGTTGAGGTTGTGGAACGTGAATGCCTGGACGGGCCTCCGTGGCCCCGGAGCGCCCGCCCCTGAATGGATGGGCTTACCGGCTGCGGCTGCGCACAAAGGCTTCGTAGAAACCCTGTGCGCAAAGGTTCCTCTCCCATGCCTGTGCGAACTGTCGGTGCCGCCGCACTAGGCCGGGGAGGGTAAAGAGTTTCTGCTGGTCGTCGCGGTAGCTCGAATACTGCTCGATGCCGAGGTAGTCGTTGCGCCAGTAGTAGGGGAATAGCTCGATCCCGT
>JAJZVZ010000121.1:10111-14466 GCA_021846945.1 Acidobacteriota bacterium
CGCGCATCGGGTCGCCGTTCTGCTGGCCGTAGTGCGCAACGGAGATGGTGGGCAGACCGTTCGGGCCGCTGATACCGATCTCCTCGATGTCGAGCGGCATCCACGGCGGATTATCGATGTGGAGATGGAAGCCGGGCTGAAGTTCCCCGGCTTCCATGAGAATGCGGGCCATGATCTGCATTAGGCCACCTCCCGAACGGCCTCGTTCGGGAGGTCGGTCTGCTCCGGGCGGATGGCCCGGAGGATGGCAGAGGCGGTGCGCTGGATGACTTCAAGGCTTTCGGCCAGCAGGGTTGCGTTGCCCGCGTACATCTGGATGTAATCCGAGGAAGCATTGCCCATCTCCAAGCCGACGGCCTGGCCCACGATGAAGGCCACGGCCTCGGCTTCCGTCTCGCGCACGGTCTGCGTGGTCATGGTGCGGCGTTCGGCCCTGTGCAGGAGTTCGTGCGCCGTTTCGTGTACGAGCGTGACGAACTCTCCGGCCTTCGATTGGCCGGGCAAAAGAGCGATCTTGCCACCATAACTGACGCCAAGAGCCGGGGCGATCTTCTCGTTGAATTCAAGCGCAATATTCTGCTGTGCGAGGAAACCGATCAGCCGGTCGCGGTGTTCGCCCACTTCGCCGGTAACGCTATGCTCAAACTCGGGCAGGTCCGCGCCTTCGGTTTGCGATACATCGAACACGTACACGGCGCGGAACCCGATCAGCACGGGTTGAGGCTTTGTCCCCGGCTCCTCTTCCGATTCGCCGTCTGTGCTCTTCCTGCGCCGGTTGCCCATCATCGGAGCGAGAATCTGAATGCCCTTCTCGCCTTTCTTTACAAACCGGCCCATCTCGTTCCATGTGCGTATGCCTGCTACGCGTGTGGCCGTTGGACGCTGTCTGGCGATCTGCAAGATGTTCCCAAAGCTGTAGGAATGAAAACGCGCCATCGCGTTCAGATACGCGGTGAGGGTTTCGCTCTTGCCTGCTTCAAGCTGCTGAATGAGGTAGTCCACGGCCTGCTTGATGAGCATTTGCGTGGGGTTGTCGCGCTGCGTGGTGCGCTGCTGGTAGGGAGAGTCGTTGCGGTTCCGCTGCGCGGCGTTGCGGTTGCGGACCGAGCTGTTGCTGGCGGCGTTGGCTGCTGTGGTTGCTGCGATCGGGAATGGCATGTTGTGCTCCTGATTTAGCCCCGAAGGGCCGATTGGCTTCCATGCGCGGAAAGCTCTCGAATGAAAACCAAATTTCTTTTCTTGAGTGCTCCCGCTTCATGGCTCTTGCGGCTCGGCGGAGGCGAGGAGGGTTCTGTCACAGGTCGCCGCAGGCGCCGCGCAGCGGTCGGAGCGAGTCAGGGTTCCCGCGCGAGTGGTCCTTACTCGCGTGGGATGGCGCAGCGGAAGAACCTTGACAGGTTCCGACCGCCTCTGCCACAAAGCCGCCTGAAGCGGGAGCACGTCGAGGAAAGAAGAAATTTAGGAGACTTGCCTCATTGCCATTCGCTCGTCAAGACCGGGCCTTTCTCCATCGCAGCGATAACGAAACGAAGGAGAGAGTAGCCCGACTCGTGGGCATCGATCATGCCTCAGATCTTGCCGTGCCATGTGTCCAAGGCAGCAATCTGCCGTTCATCAATCTGAAACATGCGGTGCTCGGACAAATAGTCAAAAATCGCAACTTCTCTGAAAAAGGCGGGTTTATATATAACGTTGCCTTGCACGCGGCACCCCGGTGCAGGAAAGCGAATAGACAACGACAAAAAGCAGGAGGAGAAAAGGTCATGGTCGTTCTCAGTTCCCTCAGAAAAATATTGCTTGCGCTGGCGATTGTTGCGATGCCAGTGTCAATGTTTGCTGAGGTATTTGTTTCGGTGGCCAGCGCGCCGCCCGCTTTACCGGTGTATACGCAACCGGTGTGCCCGGGACCCGGGTACTTGTGGACGCCCGGATACTGGGGTTACGGTGCGGCAGGCTATTATTGGGTCCCCGGTGTCTGGGTGCATCCGCCAACGGTGGGTTTGCTGTGGACGCCGGGATACTGGGGTTTTGGCAGCGGGGTATATGTGTGGCACGCAGGCTACTGGGGCCCCCATGTCGGCTTCTATGGGGGCGTGAACTATGGCTTTGGTTACGGCGGCATCGGCTTCGGCGGCGGTTACTGGCGTGGCGGAAACTTCTTCTACAACCGCTCTGTGATGAATGTCAATACGACGGTCATTCACAATACATACAACAGGACCGTCATCAATAACACGGTGGTCAATAACCGCGTCAGCTACAACGGCGGCGCAGGCGGCATTCGTAGCGTGCCGACAGCGGCGGAGATGCAGGCCAGCCGCGAGCGGCATTTTCCGGCGACATCAAGCCAGATGACGCACATCCAAGCCGCGAGCCAGAACAGAGGCCAGTTCTACGCCGCCAATCATGGTCAGCCGGCAGTCCTGTCCAAAGACACCATCAACGGACGCAGCTATAACCAGCAAGGAAGAATCGCTCAAGGGCTTCGGACGGGACAACTCAATTCCCATCAAGCAGCAAGGGACTTGAATCGTCAGCAGAACATCCATCGCTCCGTTGTGGCGGACCGTCGCGCGAACGGCGGAAGACTTACACGGCGACAGCGGCAAAACATTAACCGGCGGCAGAACCATGCCAGTCGACAAATCTACCGCCAGAGACATAGATAATAGGGCGGGTGCAATCTCTCGCGTCAATTCAGCCAAAGAAGCAATATCTGGCGGGACTTTCCGACAGCCCTTCAACCAGTTAAGAGATACGCATTCTCATTGCAAGGTCAGGTTCAAGTGGGTGGGCAGCTCGCGGTCCACACGGCGAAGAAACTGGGGGAATCCCTGATGGAGATGCCGGGCCATGCAGCGGCCATTCTTTTGACCTCTGAGCCGAACCTATCCTCTTGACCCTGGAAGGGTAAAGAGGCGAAGCTCCAGCCACACGACCCGTTGCGGCGTGTCGAAGATTCGCCTTGAATGTCGCTCTGCGCTGGCTGGCAGATTTCCTGGCGGAAAGGTTACAGTGTCATCTGTCCGCGGCCTGGATGAGATCTTCGACAACTACTGCAATTTCCTCTTGTGTAGTTCCACGGCCCAGACTGAAACGGATTGCTCCCATTCCGATTTTCGGCGGAACCTGCATCGCTTCGAGCACCGGTGACAACTCGACGGAGCCGGAATGGCAGGCTGATCCGGTGGAGGCGGCAACTCTTGGTATCCGGGTAAGAATCTCTGCCCCGGCATGTCCTGCGAAGCAGACATTCAGCGTATTCGGCAAGCGTTCAGTCGGATGCCCGAGCATCACAACCCGGTCTCCGAGTCCTGACTGAAGCCGCTCCCAGAAGTGGTCACGCAGCAGTCTGACCCGCTCCATGCCGATCCAACTCGCAGCCACTTCGCAGGCGACGCCGAGCGCTGCGTTCAACAATACGTTCTCGGTTCCGGCCCTTCGGCCGCTCTCGTGACCTGCGCCATGGATGAGCGGCTCAAGAAAAACCCCTTCGCGAATGTAAAGCGCGCCGACTCCCTTGGGGCCATAGAGCTTGTGACCAGCCACGGATAGCAAATCGACACCTAATTCCGCAACATTGCATGCAATCTTGCCTGCGGACTGAGCGGCATCTGTATGAAGGAGAATGCCGGTGCCGCGGAGCAGTCGCGAAATCTCCGCTATCGGCTGAATGGTGCCCACTTCGTTGTTGGCATGCATCACCGAAACCAGAACGGTTTCAGGACGCAGGGTCCGGCGCACATCATCGGGGTTCACGCGGCCATACCCATCCACAGGCAGATAGGTCACGCTGGCGCCGAGCCTCTCCAGGAAGCGGCAGGGATTGATGATCGCCGGATGCTCGACCTGGGTCGTAATGATGTGAATATCGCGCCGGCCCGCCCTAAAGAACGCACCCTTCAGTGCGTGGTTGTTGGCTTCGCTGCCGCCGCTTGTGAAGACAATTTCGTCCGGCTTGGCTCCAAGCAACCGAGCGACATTGATACGGGCTTCGTCCACGGCCTGTCGCGCCGGCCTGCCGGCCCAGTGGCTGCTCGACGGATTGCCGTAGGGCGCCACAAGCAATTGAGCCATTGCCGCACGCACTTCGGGTGCCAACGGGGTGCTTGCGTTGAAATCGAGATAGACTCTGCTCATTACGTCGCTCATGTGCGTTACACCTTTACTGCTCTGACGGTCAGGAATGCGGCTCCGTATTGCCCAAGATGGCTCATTGCACTTTCAGCGCGCCACAAAGCCTGTGCTGCCCAACCAATGGGCGGATAGTAGATGCTGCCTCTTGTCGATTCAACCCTGAAGCCTTCTTCGGTGATCAACTTATGCAGTTTGTGCGCTGTCCAAAAGTGAGCATT
>JAJZVZ010000122.1 GCA_021846945.1 Acidobacteriota bacterium
CGTCCTGGGCGAGGCTCACCGGCTCCTGGCGCCGCAGGGAAAGCTTTGCTTGGTTGCATTGACGGAGGGCGTCGATGCGATTTCCCGCCTTATTGGCTCGGCATGGACGCAGGTATATGCGCTTGATCCTCGACTGGTTGGCGGATGCAGGCATGTAAGGATCGAGTCGTTTCTCGATCCGGCGGCCTGGCGCATGGAGCACACGCAAATCGTTTTGTCCTGGGGAATCTGCGCGGAGGTTGTGATTGCGACGCCGGTCTGATCTCTAGAAGCGGCAGGGCCAGGCGCTTACTTCTTCAGGCGCAGCAGCGCGGTGCGGTCGATCACATTTCCATCCATGATCAGTGTCGAGATGCGCCGGGCATTCCAGATGTTCTCGGTGGGGTCGCCATCAATGACGAGAAGATCTGCGCGGCGGCCGGGCGAGATCAGGCCCAGCTCGTTCCAGCCGAATTGCAATGCGTAGTTGTTGGTGGCCGCGGCCAGCGCCTCGCGCGGAGAAAGCCCCAATCGCACCAGCAGTTCCAGTTCCGTATGCATCGAGATGCCCGGCATCGAGCCCATGGCGTTGGCGCCCGAAGCCGCCAGGTAGTGTGGTCCGGCGGCATAGATGGTCTGGTTGATCCGCCAGAGACGCAGCGCTTCCTGGTCGGCCTTCTTCCGCAAGTTCTGCTCCACCCACCGCTGCGCCATCGAGGGCAGATGGCGCGTCCACCCCGGCAGCGCATAATTCATCTCACCGGAGTCGGGGTCGGAAGGGTGGTACATGTGGGCGGGATCAAGCAGTGCCGCGGCAGGATCGTGCCACAGGTTGCGATGCCCGGGAAGCCGGGCGTAATACAAACTGAAGGCGGGCATCAGCGCCGCGTGGTGCGTGGCCAGGAAGTGTGCATAGTCGCGCAGGTGTGCATCTGTCGGTGGCACTCGCGAGGCATAGTCGTATGCGGTATTCGCTGCGGGGCCGCGCGACGCAGTCACAAGCGGCTGCTGCAACTCGTCGGGGATCACGCCCAGATCGTACCGGCCCATGTTGAAGAGCGCGTCCACTCCCGCCTCGACCGCGACCCGGTACGGCGTGGAGACAAACTCGCCGTAGGTGACTAGCCCCATCTGATGCGCGCGTGCGATGATCCACTGTGTATTGGCGGCGGTAATGTCGGCGCCCAGCCAAATCACGCGGGTCCCAAGTCTGGCGGTGGCGACGAGCTGTTTCGCCGTATCCTGTGGGCTCAGCTCCACCGGATGGTCGCCCTCTTTGAGCCTGGCGGCCCACTCCGGGCGATTGGCCAGCAGGCTTGAATTATCCGTGGTGCCTACCGAGTCAATCAGGTAGAGATGCGGGCTGGGATGCGCGGCAAAATCAATCATGCCGCGGAACTGGTCGGCGCGGGCCACCACCGTGGTCACGCCCATGTAGAGATCGGCGTTTGCCTGGCCTTGGCTGCTCATCCCCGTGAAGCCGTCCACCAGCCCCGGAATCAAATACTTTCCCGTGCAGTCGATCACCTGGGCATCCTTGGGGATCGGCACATTCGCGCGCGAGCCGACATTGCTGATCACGCCGCCGCGGAGAATGACGATTGCGTCAGGCAGATCCCTCGCGGAGGTGCCCCAATTCGAAAGATCGATGACCGTGCCGCCGGCGAGTACCAGCGGAGGGCGGCTCTGTACATTGGGAGGAGCTTGTGCGCGTGCCGGCAGCCCGGACAGCAGGGCAGCCAGGATGATGCCTGTCACACCTAAAGCGAGGAGACGTACAAAGCGCATAGAATGGCTGGCCTGTTGTGGATTGTCGCACAACACCTGCCAGGATCTGATGAAACGGATCGCGCGGCGCAGGAAATGCTGAGGCGCAGTTTTCCGGCTGATCGCGTCCGCGCGGAGGCACACGGCATGGCGCACGCTTCCTGCCCGCAAGTTCGGCCCACTCTCTTTCCTTTGTTTTTGCTGAACCAAGCCGGACACTCTCAGCTGGCCACCAGCGTGGGCCTTTGGCGGCGCGCGAGCAGCGGCAGCACCTGTGCCTCCGCCGCGTCCGCCGTGAGTCCGTAGCGGGCGCGAAGAGCATCGACCTTGCCGTGCTCGATGAACTGATCGGGCCAGGCGATACGCACCACCGGCACCTCCCGGCCCAATTCAGCGAGGCTTATTTCCTTCAACGCTTCCATGACCGCCGTGCCGAAGCCGCCCATCTTCACATGATCCTCGAAGGTGACAAAGGCTGCCACCCGCCGCGCATAGTTCGCCAGCAACTCACGGTCCAGCGGTTTTACAAAGCGCGGATTGATCACCGCCGCTGAGTAGCCGTCGCGCTCCAGCCGCGCACCCAGCTCCTGCGCCAGCGCAATCATTGGTCCCAACCCAAGAATCGCCACGTCGGAGCCGTCCGACAGTACCTCTGCCTTGCCGATCGGAATTGTCTCTGGGCTGGCCTTCCGCGTCACGCCCGCGACCACGCCGCGCGGATATCGGATCGCGCTTGGCCCTGGGATTTCCAGAGCGGTCTTCATCATGTTGGCCAGCTCATCCTCATCCTTGGGAGCCATCAGCACGATCTCGGGAATGCCACGCAGATATGCGATGTCAAACAGTCCGTGATGTGTTGGCCCGTCGTCGCCTGAGAGCCCCGCTCGATCCATGCAGAAGAGCACCGGTAGCTTTTGCAGGCAGACGTCATGTACAACGGGATCGAAGGCCCGCTGCAGAAACGTGGAGTAGATGGCGCAGACCGGCCGGTAGCCGCGCGTGGCCATGCCTGCCGCGAACACGACCGCATGTTCCTCGGCGATGCCCACGTCAAAGTAGCGCTTGGGATGATGCGGCCGGAACAGGTCCAGCCCCGTTCCATTGGGCATGGCCGCGGTGATTGCAACGATCCGTTCATCGTGCTTGGCCAGCTCCGCCAGCGTTGTGGCGAAGACTTCGGCGTAGGTTGGCAGCCCCGAAGGAGCCGTTTTGCCGGTCTCGGGATCGTAGGGCCCCAGCCCATGAAACTTCTTCTGGCCGTCGAGTGCCGGCTGAAAACCGCGGCCCTTCTGCGTCAGTATGTGCAACAGCACCGGGTGATCCTGCCCCTTCAGAAACTTGAAGGTCTCCACCAGCAGCGGGATATTGTGCCCATCCAGCGGTCCAAAGTATTCCAATCCGAACTCTTCGAACATCATCGAGGGCCACAGCATGCTCTTGGCTGCTTCTTCGGCGCGTCGTACCACCTTCACTGCTGTTTTGCCGCCAAAGCGCTCAATCAGCCGCTTGGCTGATTCGTGCAGGTGCTGGTAGTGCTCGTTGGTCACCACGCGGTGGAAGTACCGTGCGATGGCGCCTACATTGCGGTCGATGGACCACTCGTTGTCATTGAGCACTACAATCAGCCGCTTGGTCTGTTCTGCGATGTTGTTCAGCGCCTCAAACGAGATGCCGTTTGTAAATGCGGCATCGCCGGCCACGGCCACTACGTGCTCATTGCCTCCGGCCAGGTCACGAGCCACAGCCATGCCCAGCGCCGCCGAGAGCGCCGTGCCGGCATGCCCCGCGCCGTAGCAGTCGTGCTCGCTCTCAGTGCGCAGCATGAATCCGTTGAGCCCGCCCGGCTGCCGGATCGTCGCAAACCGGTCGCGCCGCCCGGTCAGGATCTTGTGCACGTAGGCCTGATGGCTCACATCAAAGAGGATCTTGTCTGTCGGGGTATCAAATACGGAGTGCAGGGCGAGGGTTAACTCCACCACTCCCAGATTCGGCCCCAGATGCCCACCGGTCTTCGAAAGCGTCTGGATCAGGAATGCGCGGATCTCTTCCGCCAGTTTTGCCATTTGCGCGTAATTCAGGCGCTTAACGTCGGCGGGCGAGTCGATGGACTCCAGCAATGTTTCCATGTAGTTCCTTCCCCAAGACAACTGCCGGCAGTCGAGGAAAAAACCTGCGGCCACATCCCCCGCTTTCCGGGACCAGGCAGACTGGCTCTGCCAATTTATAGTATACCTGCGCTCTTGACTGGCGCATTTTCGTGACCTTAATCACATTAGATGCACCGCACCGGGTGAGGTTGATGCGGTTTGCCACTCTCGACGGCCGCGGACCGCAGATCCGCTAAAGACCCGCTAAAGATCCGCCTTGTTCCGGCGCGGGTCTCCGGGGCACGGCCGGAAGGTGTAGGGATGATGGCTGCCGGATTGGAGGGAAGGTTTGAGAAAAAGTCAGAGGACGAGACGCGATTTTCTTCAGTCTGCCGGCGCTGCCCTTACCGGTGCCGCCCTGAGCCCGAATCTTTTTGCAGTGGGGAAGCAGTCCGGGCCGAGCACAGCTTCCCGCCCCGTTCTTCGGGGCCTGATGATCGATGCCGGTCGCGTTCCCGAGCCGCTTGCTTACTGTCGCCGCGTCATCGACTTTTGCGCTGACTGGAACCTCAACGCCCTCCAGTTCCGCCTGGCCGACGATCAGGGAAGCGCCCTGCGCTTTACCTCCGTCCCCGGCCTCCTGACTCACAAGAATGCGTTCACCGGCGCCGAATTAAAGAGCCTGGCCGAGTACGGCCAGAGTCGCGGCGTCGATCTCATCCCTGAACTGGAGTCCTTTGGCCACACCGGCTATATCACGCGCACCGCGACTTATGCACATCTGCTCGATCGCCAGCCCGGAGGCGCATCCAACTTCACCGGTGTCATCCCCGTCCATCCCGAGACGCTCGAACTCTTCCGCAAGCTCTATCGCGAAGTCGCCGCCATCTTCCCGTCCACGTATCTCCACGGCGGTTGCGACGAAGTCAACTGGGGCGGCTCCGCGCTCTCGCGCGAGGCGCTCCGCGCCAAATCCCGCGCGCAAATCTGGGCCGAGTATCTGAATTCGCTCCACCAGATTGCCCAAGGGCTGGGCAAGCAATTCATCGTATGGGGCGATTTTGTTCTCCACAAAGAGCCGCAGATTCTGCCTCGTCTCGATAAAAGCATCATCATCATGGATTGGAACTACGCGGAAAACAGCTCGGCCAATCTCTACGCGACCTTTCTCAAGTTGCGCGCCAACGGCTCTCGCGGCATCGGCGCTCCGGGTCTGGCCAACTACAGGTGGGGTGCGCGGGTCGGTACCGAGCAACTGCGCAACATCGACGCCTATGCCGAAGCCTATCTGGCTCCTGCCGATCCCGCTTCTCTCGGCGTGATTCTCACAAATTGGGTTCCCAGCCGCTACGTGCAGAATTCCATCTGGGACGGATTCGCCTACGCGGCCGTCGCCTTCAACCAGGGCACGGCCACCGCGCAGACCTCCGCCTTCCGCCGTTTTGTTGAGAAGCATTACCATGCCACCTGGAACCAGAGTTGGAGCCAGGCCTTCGAAATCATCTACGACGCCGCACCATCCATGCAAAGCAAGGCGACGGATTCGTGGATGGGCCTTCGCCTGCCGGTTCCCTGGAGCACCGACGACCAACTCGCGGACCTCCTCAGGGAAGGCGTTCCTCAACCGAATCCCTTCACCCATCTCCGCGCTCTGCTCGTGGAACTGGAGCCGCAGGTGATGAAGAATCTCTCTGACTTTCAGGCCTTCGCGCTGAGCGTGGACTATCTTGAGCGCCTCTTCTGGCGGGATCGGATTGTCCTGGAGCACGCCGCCAAAGCGACGGATCGTGAAGCTGCGGCGGAATTGATTCAAGCCATTACTCAGCGCGACAGCGCAATGACCGAAGCATTGACAAAGGATTGGGACCGCACTCGCTTTCCGGACGCAGCCGCCAAGCTCGAACCGGTCTTTGATCTCCGGCCGAAGGACCAGATGCTCTTCGCTTGGAAGCAGGCGGCAAACTACTCGGCATCTCTGGCCGGCAATCCCGATCGGTTCTATCAGATTCTGCAAAGTGCAAAGGCCGGAAGAAGCTGAGCAGGACAGTTTACAGAAGTGGAACCGCAGCGCGGACGTAGTTCTCCCAGGCGCTACCGGCGTCGCAGTAAATGCAGAGAGAGCGGCCCAGATGGATTTTCTGTAGCCATTCCTGCCACCAACAGGGACCGCAACCTTCGCTTCGTCCTCAGCGAGGCGAAGGTCGGCGGTTACCCTGGTTGAAAGCGGTTCAGAAAATAGCTATGCGAGCAATGAGCTGCCGTCGATCAGCTATTGACCTAGAACCGTCGGCACTTTTGTCAGGTAGATCCCGGCCCAGCCCGCTGCTTCCGTCGTTGAGCCTTCTTCAGCTCCCATGCTCACCGCTATTGCGAGCAAATTTCCCCTGAAGCCGTCCCGCTCAATCCCCATCGCCGTCACCGGAAGGTGCTCCAAAGTATCCGGATCAACGGCCCCGGGATCGATCAGCGTCCCGTCCATGCCGGTCTCAACTACCGTAGTGAACGGCACGTCGTCCGGACCACTACGCATATAGAGCCCATCGATAGGGTTCACATACGTTGCGTTGGTGACCGATCCCTTCCTGGCTTTGAACGCGATATGAAAGTTCGCATCAGTCAGGGATCCGTCGACCAGACCGGAAACCGCAACGAAGGTAGCGGAGCGCCATTTCGCCGGCTCTCCGGTATCGTCGGGTTCACCTTCACCGATGCCGGGGACCATCCCTGAGTAATTCCAGTACATGAAGTCGTCAAAGTCGCCGGGAGTCTTCGCCACCGCCCATGTCTTCCCTTTATTGATGTCGTAGACGAAGATGCCCTGGTGCAACGGAACCGTGACCGGGAATCCATTAGGGTACTTCGCCACACAATCGGCAATCCGAACTTTGTTGCCGGAGGTCGGGCAGATCAAGGTCAAGCTCTTGGTTTCACTTCCCCATGCCCCCCAGAAGGCGACGAAGCGGCCATCGAAGGAGACGCCCTCGCCAATCAGCTTGAATGTTGCACCGCTTGGCTCGCCGGGTACCTGATCGCCGATCTTGACCAGTCTGGCCAGGTCTGGATAGCTTCCGGCCAGTTTTGCCTTGTAGATGCCGCCAGTAGTGGGGTTGTTCTCATTATCCAATCCTACGAACACAGCCTGACCCGCGGCGGCGCTGGGCGGCGCCGTAGAACCGAACTTCACCGTCGTACCGGGAATCTGAGTGGAGTTGTCGGCAATAACGACCACGTTTCCGGTCCCTCCGGCAGGTTCATCCGCCAGTTGGCGATAGTACACCCCGGTCCTGCTCTGCGTCCCGTCCGTGTAATTGCCTTTGAAGACGATCGTTTTGAAGTTGGTCATTGATTTACCGCTGCCGACCTTGACGATGGTTACCGAAGGAGCGCCCGGGAACACGTCAAACTTTGTCGGGCTTCCCATCCCGGGGACACCAAAGCGCTCGAAGCCGGTCACCGCGCCGAGATTACTTGCGCCGGTGAGCAGCGATCCGAAGGGATTCGTGTAGATCCCCGTAGTTCCCGCACGAGATTCCGTGCCGTCTGCAAGCGCGTATTCCCAAACCGGTTGATGGTTACCGCGTGACACAATCGTGTTCGAGTCCATGTCGATGCGCGGGAACGAAGGCGGCTCTGTGAAGGTTGCGTCAAGATCGTCAGGATACGGCACAAGAGAAGTGCGGTTGAAGATCGTGACGAGGGGACCTTTGCTAACCATATCCCGGGTGAAGATGCCGTGCGCTGGCTCTCCCGTGCTACCACCTTTGCTGCGCGCGCGAATTACGACCAGACCGGCGCGGTTGACTGAAGGCTGGTTGTAGCTATTGAAATTCCGGCTGTCGCCGGGCACTGTGACACCGTTGTTGACCACTACTTGCCAATTGAACTGGACCCCGAAAGCGGTGCCCAGGCTCATGCTCAATACCCCAAGAATCAGTAAGAGCGTTCGCATACGATTCGAGTTCATTTCGAGTCCTCCGGCCCCGTTGTGCTCAATCCGGACGAAGGGCTGGGCCCGTTCACCCTTGCCGAACTTGCCCGAGACGAGCGGCGCTTACAGCGTTCGCTCACCGCAAGAATGGTGAACCTGCCGCCTGTTCTCAGAACGGCAAAATCTCCGCTACGCGCCAAAGTTTTGCGCGAACAACAGGATGGCCCTGGAAAGACACAGAGGAGCCCTACCCGGAAGTGGTTTCCGGGTATGTGCTGCACTTGGTACCTTTCGATGTCAGATTTCGACTCTTCAGGTTATGTTTTGTGAGCGAGTCAGTATGTTCGATTGTTTGGTATCTCAAATGTCCAGTGGGCAATACTTTCAGAAAGGTACGAAAGCGGGTGTTCCATACTTTGCGAGGTCTATTGCGGGGCAGGCACAGGTCATTCAGGATCCGCGCGGCTGCAACTATCGAAAGCCCCGTTCCCAACGGGAAAGATCAATCTTTCTGGGACGTACAGCCGCGGGCCAAGTTTCTCTTTCCCCATACCCTATAATGGCTACTTCCTCAGCTTTCTTCCTGGAGGCATGCCTGATGCGAAGCCCCGGTCCCATTTCCGCTGCTCTGGTTCTGTCGGTTCTGATCACGTTGCCTGCGCTGGTGTGCGTCGCGCAGGATAAGCCCGCCGCGAAATCCCAGGCGCCCGCGAAGTCCGTCGAGGCTCCCATTCCCGCCGATGTCATCACCGAGGGCTCTGTGACCGTCGGGGGGCAGCGCATTCCCTACACGGCTGTGGCAGGCATCATCACCGTGGGCGCTACAGACGCCGAGGATGCGCAGCTTGGATCTAACGGAAAGCCCGAGCCGGGCAGCCAGCTTGCGCTCTCGGAGCCCAAGAATCCGGCGGATGCGCCGCCCGTGGCGCACATGTTTTACGTGGCCTACTTCAAGACCGGCGCCAAGGCCGAGGATCGTCCGGTAACGTTCTTCTACAACGGCGGGCCCGGCAGCTCCACGATGTGGCTGCATATGGGATCGCTCGGCCCAAAGTACGTGGAGACCAGCGGCGATACGCATCTGCCGGGAGCCCCCTACCGGCTGGTGGAGAATCCTGACTGCCTGCTCGACGCGAGCGACCTGGTTTTTATCGATATGCCCGGCACGGGCTTCGGCCGCCTCGCCGGCAAAGACGCCGGGAAGGCTTTCTGGGGTGTGGATGAGGATGCCGGGGCGTTTGCCCGGTTCATTGCCCGCTTCCTGACGAAATACAATCGCTGGAACTCCCCCAAGTTTCTCTTCGGCGAGAGCTATGGAACCACGCGCTCTGCGGTCTTGGCCAACCTGCTTGAAAACCGGGACAACATTGATCTGAACGGCGTGATGCTGCTTGGCGAAATCTTCAACTTCCCGATGGGCATCGGCGTCGGCGGCGCCCGGCCGGGCATGGATCTGCCCTACGAACTGGCTCTGCCCACCTACGCAGCCACGGCGTGGTACCACAAGAAGCTGAATCCGCAACCACCGGCCCTGGCGCCCTTCCTCAAGCAGGTTGAGGATTTCGCTCTCGGTGAGTATATGCATGCGCTGGCTGAGGGCACAGACATCAAGCCCGAGGAAAAGCAATCCGTGGCTGAGAAACTCCACGAGTATACCGGGCTGCCGGTCGCCTACCTGATCAAAGCCGATCTGCGCGTGAATGGCGGCGAATTTGAGAAGACTTTTGCTGACGAGGACGACATGACGACGGGCCGGTACGATACGCGCTTTCTCGGTCCCACGATTGACCCATTGAGCCAGGGGGCGGAGTACGATCCGCAGAGCGCAGCCATTTCATCGGCCTATGTGGCGCTCGTCAACTCCTATCTGCGCAGCACGCTGAAGTACGGCGCGGGCCAGTCTTACCTGCCCAGCGCGCTCTTCGGCGGCGTTCATTGGGACTGGTCGCGTCACGGCCATAGCGGATTCGGAAGTCCGAATGGCGTCAACGTGAGCGCCGACCTGGCCGATGCGATGAAGACGAATCCGCATCTGAAAGTGATGGTCAACGACGGCTACTACGACATGGCGACGCCATTCTTTGCGGCGATGTATGAGGAAAAGCACCTGCCCATTCCCGAATCGCTGACCAGCAACATTCAGTACGACTGGTACGAGTCAGGCCACATGGCTTATGTAAGAGACGAGTGCCGCAAGCAACTGCACGACCGCGTTGCAGCGTTTATCAGGAGCACCGATGGCGGAGGCAAATGAGGTCAATCCACCGCAACCACGCAGGCTGGCCTGTCACACGTCAGGGTGACTGCAGTCACGGCTTTCGAAAGCTATTGCCTGAGAAAATATTAGGCTGGTCTCCTATACCCGAATGGCAAGGGGGTACGTATGAGTGTACTAAGGACCTCTATGCTCTTGCCGCTGATTCCCCTGGTTGCAATGCTGGCGCCGGTTCGTGTAGTCAGCCAGACAGCAACCGCTCCGACAAATCCGGATCAGATCTACGAGCATGAGGAGACGCGAAACCTCGTAGCGCTGGTCAATGATGCAACCGATCTGATTCGAGCCAAGGGTGAGGCCGGGTTTACGGAACTGCGCGCTGCCGGCAGCCGCTGGCGTCAGGACGACAGCTACATTTTTGTTCTGGACCGGAAGGGCAACATGCTCGTGCATCCCGATCCCACGCTGGAAGGCATGAACGTGATTGACCTGAAGGACGTGAACGGGAAGCCGATCATCCAGGGGCTCATCAATGCCGCAACCACGCTGCCCAATAAGCAGGAAGGCTGGTATCACTACGAGTGGCCGGTACCCGACGGACTGTTGCCGCGCTGGAAGAGCAGCTTTGTGCGCCTTGCGACCGCGCCCTCGGGGAAGCAGTACATCGTGGGCGCGGGCATGTACGACGACCGCATGGAGAGGGCGTTTGTGGTGGATGTGGTGAATGACGCCGTGGGCCAGATTGAAGCCAATGGCGAGGCGGCCTTCGTACGGTTCCATGATCCGAAAGGCCCATTTCTCGCCAAGGATGCCTATATCTTCGTTCTTAAGCCGAATGGAGTTGAAATCGTGAACCCGGCGTTTCCCAACCTGGAAGGCCGCAACCTGACGGATGTGAAGGATACGCAGGGCAAGAATCCGATTCAGGAAATGATCAGCGTAGTACAAACCAAGAGTTCCGGTTGGGTTGATTACATGTGGCCGAAGCCGGGCGAGAGCGTTTCCACAGTGAAGTCGGCCTATGTTCGCAAGGCGAAGCTGGGCAATGATTGGGTCGTGGTGGGGTGCGGCGTGTATCTTGCCGATGCTCCAAGGGCCAGGAGCACCGGTACGGCCATGACCGCTCCGGAACTGATGGCGCTGGTGAGAGATGGCGCTGCTTTGCTGGAGGAGCAGGGAGAGGAAGCCTATCCGGAGTTTCGCAAGCAGGATTCGAAGTGGTTCCATGATGGCACGTACTTCTTCATCTGGGACACCAATGGCACCAGAGTTCTGCACGCTGCCGATCCTTCACTGGAAGGGCAGAATGATGCCGAAGTCAAGGACGTGCTGGGCAGGCCCTACGGCAGGATGTTTCTTGAAGCGGCCAACAATTCCTCCGGTGAAGGCTGGGTGCACTACATGTATCCACAGCCCGGGGACATCTTCCCGACCTGGAAATCAACCTTCGTGAAGCGCGTTAGCTATCCCGACGGCACGCAGCACATTATTGGCAGTGGCGTTTACAACATGCAGATGGATAAGGCGTTTATCGAGGATGTTGTGAACCGCGCCTCGACCGTGTTGGCGGATGAGGGCCGGGCGGGCTTTGTCAAACTGCGTGACAAAACAGGGCATTTTGTTTTTATGGATACCTATGTCTTTGTGCTGACGCCCGAAGGTATTGAGTTGGTGAATCCCGGCCAGCCCAGCATGGAAGGAAAGAACATCATCAACTTGAAAGACGTGAATGGCAAGGAACTGATCCGCGAGTGCCTTGACCAGGCCAGCAAGAACGGAGGCGGCTGGGTGGAGTACTACTGGTACAAACCCGGCGACAATACGCCCATGCGCAAGCTGACCTACGTACGGCAGGTCCAATCCGGCCAGGAGACTTACATCGTGGGATCGGGATTCTATACGGATGAGGAGATCTGATCTACTGCGCTACGTCCGTGATGAAGATGGAATTGATGGGTGTAAATCTCTTGGGGAGGCGGTGACCGCGAGGTGAGCCACAGGATCAGAGCAGCGGAACCTGTGGCTCGGGCGAATACGCCTGCATGTCCCTGGCGCTGTTCTTCCTCGTGCCGAAGGGCAACACGGCCCGAAGGATGGTTGAGCGAGGAGCGATCGCGGCGAGTGCAGGGAGGTTTTTCCGACCGCTCGGCGGAAGTCGAGGTCTCCTGCGAGAAGGCTCAGACCATCGTCAAATCCATTCGAAGAGGCGGTCGCCGGCGAAAGATGTGCGGTGAGTGGAAATTGCACCAGGGATGTGCGGGCCCAGGCGTCGGCGACCAGCCACCCGAAGCTGTAGGATGAGCGCAGGGATGTTCTCGTCTTCGATGGGAAACAATCGGGAGGAAACCGAGCGTGGCTGGTTGCGGTAAGGTTTTTGCATTTGCACTGGTGCTGAGCGGTATGACCGTTGGAATGTCTTCGCAGGCGGCCTGGGGTCAGATGCTCGAACCAACCGCGCCATCGGCTGCTCCCAATCCATTGGTGGATACCACGATGAGTCCGGGCAAAGAGCTGCTCTTCAACCTGGAGGCGCAGTTTGCGAAGGATGTGGCCGCTCGCGGGGGCGCGGGCTTTACCTCCTGGTTTGCCGACGACGCGGTGCTGCTGGGGAACGGTAAGCCGCCGGTTGTAGGCCGCGCCGCTATCGCCAAGACCGCTACGTGGTCACCCAAGGACTATCAGCTTTCGTGGACGCCTATCAGCGCGGTCATGGATCCCTCCGGCGATATCGGCTATACATGGAGCCACTACGAAGGGCACAGCAAGGATGCCAACGGTAACCCCGTCAACACCAGCGGCCGCTTCATTACCATCTGGCGCAAGCAGCCCGACGGCAGCTGGAAGGTTGCTTTGGATGCCGGAGCCAATGAACCCGCCCCTGTTGGCGATTGTTGCCGGATCCCGGCCACCGGAAATCAATAACTTAAGTAATTAGCTGCACATTCCCTGATCTCCGTCCGCCAGGTGACCAGGGTGGTAGAAAAAAAAGCGCAATCTGCCCTAATAGTTGCAGCGTCAACAACCTGCATTTGCCGGATACTGGCTGCGGGTGTACGTCTATGATCTCGGTGCCAGTCCAACAGATTGGCGCGCTGCGGTTTTTGTCTGCGCGCCCTGAGCTCAACATATTAGATCGCACGGTCGATCCGGCCCTCGACGAACTAGCGGAACTCGCTGCGGTTTTGACCAACGCCGACTACGCTTACATCGCGTGGCTTGACTTTAATCGGCTTTGGTTCAAAGCGCAGTTCGGGTTCAAGGCGCCGGAGCAGCCGCGTGCTTCTACTCCCTGCCAATGGGTCCTGGACAGAGGCGAACCGCTGCTGATTGCGGATGCGAGCGAGCAATCGCCCTTTCAGCCGGAAGGCATTCCGCTGATGGGCGCTGCGCACTGCCGGTCCTATGCGGGAATACCGTTGCACTCGAACGGGCGGCAGACCGTGGGAACCTTGGCGGTTCTGGCGCGCGAACCGGGCCGGTTCAAACCTGAGCAATTGGATCATCTGGAGGCTCTGGGGCGGCAAGTGATGACGAGGGTGGAACTTTACAACCGAATTCGTGCTCAGGAGCAGGCACAGCGCGCGTGGCAGCGGACGGAGCGGGCGCTTGCGGTGGAGCGGTGTTTCGTGGCCGCGACGCTGGATTCAATTCCGGCGCTGATTGTGGTGCTGGACACTGCCGGGCGGGTGGTGCGGTTGAACCACTCCGTTGGGCAATTGACAGGCCTGAGCCTGGCTGACGTTGTCGGCGGGCTGTTTGTGGAGGAAGTGCTCGATATCAAAGACAGGGCCTGGGCAGCGGAAAAAGTGCAGGAGGCCGCGGCAGGGCAGGTTTCCGGCCCGCATGAGACGGCCTGGAAGGTCGACGGTCACGCCGGCACTTCTGGTCCAACCCGGCGCGTGAGCTGGACATTGCGGCCTTTGCTGGGTCCTGACGGCGAGATTCAATACCTGATCGTAGTTGGGCAGGATGTGACGGATCAGCGCCACAAGGAAATGACGTTGTATTCCAGCGAAGCGCGCTACAGGGAGATGGTCGAGAACAGTCTGGGATTCGTCTTTACCTGTTCGATGGAAGGACGCCTGACCGCGCTGAACGCGTTTACGGCTGAAATCCTGGGTTATCGTTCAGATGCGCTGGTCGGGCGTTCGATCTCTGAACTGATGGATGCGGCCAGTGCCGCCGCCTTTCAGGATTGCCTTCGTGTTCTGGATATGTACGAGGACGAGGAGTGGCAGCGCACCTTGCAGTTGCGGCGCAGCGACGGCGTCTATCGCCGGATTGCCCTCCGTAGCCGGCGCGTGCAATTGCCGGGAGAGCGGCCGTTTGTGCTGAATCACGGCATGGACATGACCGAGCAGCACGAGGCGGAGGAAGCGCTGCATCTGGCCACGCGCCAGCGCGAGATGATCCTTGAAGCAGTGGGAGACGGCATCTTCG
>JAJZVZ010000123.1 GCA_021846945.1 Acidobacteriota bacterium
CGCTGGTTCACATTGGCGCCGGCAGCGGACCGAAGGAGGGTTTCGCAGCGCTGACAGGGACGTACCTGAAGCGTTGCTCAGCCTTTGCGCAATGCGAGGCGCAAGCATTCCGGACGGAGCAGGCCTTTCTGGAGTGGCTGGAGCGGCGGCCGGGCCGTACGGCGGCGGTCCTGGTATTGCTCGACAGCCGCGGCCGCCAGATGACGTCGGAGGGTTTTGCTTCCTGGCTCGGCGCCCAGCGCGATCAGGGAGCCCAGCATATAGTGTTTGCGGTCGGTCCAGCGAATGGGTGGTCTGAGATGGCTCGCAAACGGGCGCTGCTGCTGCTCTCGCTGGGGCCGATGACGATGGCTCACGCCTTGGCACGGCTGGTGATGGCCGAGCAGATCTACCGGGCGTTCACCATTTTGGCGGGACATCCGTATCACACGGGACATTGACGGAAGGCAGCTCACAGCTTTCAGCTGACAGCTAACAGCGCGGCAGTTGGCGACATGTGAGTTCGAGTCCGGCGACACTTCACCGACCATCATTGTCCGGGATACAGGCTGTAAACTGTCTGCTGTTGGCTGAAAGCTGAGCGATGACCGATTCACGGCGAGGACTGATCCTGATCAATACGGGCCCGGGCAAGGGCAAGACAACGGCAGCGCTGGGAACGGCGATGCGCGCCGTTGGTAATGGCATGAAAGTGCTGATGTTGCAGTTCCTCAAGGGTTCGTGGCACTACGGCGAGCTGGACGCGGCAGAGGCCTTCGGGGAGAACTTCATCCTGAAGCAGATGGGCCGCGGCTTCGTGAAGATTGGCGGAGCCGAGACTGACCCCGAAGACATTCGCCTGGTTGAGGAAGCGTGGGCTGAAGCGCGCGCGGCGATTTACTCGGGCGATTGGGATATGGTGATTCTGGATGAGATCAACTATGCCATCAGCTACAAGATGCTTGACCCGGCCGTGGTTGCCGAGGCGCTGCGCGGCAAGCCCGAGATGGTGCACGTGATCCTGACTGGGCGCAATGCGCATCCGCTGCTGGTGGAGCTGGCCGATACGGTCACCGAGATGCGCGAAGTGAAGCATGCTTACCAGAAGGACATTGCAGCGCAGCGCGGCATTGAATATTGAGATGTGAACGGACAGCAGGGAGCAGCTTCCAGAAGAGCTTGGTGCAAGCCGGACGATTCAGGCAGGATAAGGAGACGACGATGGCCGCAACCACCTATCACCGTTGGGCCGATATAGGTCCGGAGCAGATGAACCCTCTGGTTACGCGGCAATTCGTCTCGGGCACGAACGTCATGCTGGCCCGCATCGTGCTAAAGAAGGGCGCGCGCGTACCCCGGCACAGCCATATGAACGAGCAGTTGAGTCATGTTGTGGAGGGCGTGCTCAGGTTTCTGCTGGAAGACAGCGAAGTGACAGTGCGGGCCGGGGAGATGCTTTGCATTGCGCCGCATGCGCCGCACGAGGTGATTGCCCTGGAGGACTCGGTGGCGCTGGACATCTTCAGCCCGCCGCGCCAGGACTGGATCGACGGCAACGACGCCTATCTGCGCGCGGGAGCATGAGTGCAGCCCGGTGCCGCGGGTTGTTCCTGAGGAAGTGGGCTGGCCGGATCACATCCGCCCGGCGAGATGGCCGCGATGCATCCCTTTTGCGGGCTATCCGTTACAATGGTGAGCGGTATGTCCTGGTTCAAGCGCGAGAACGGTAAGTACGAAGCCGCAGCGACGGCGGAAAATGCCTCGGACGCGGGCGAACGAACAGTCCGCACCGAAGGCCTTTGGATCAAGTGCCAGGGCTGCCGGGCTGTGATTTTCAAGGCGGACCTGGAAACGAACCTCAACGTCTGCCCGAAATGCCAGCACCATTTCAAGATCGGGGCCCGGCAGCGCATCGAGACGCTGCTGGAGCCTGGTTTTACGCTGGTGGATACCGGGTTGTGCTCCACCGATCCCCTCAATTTCAGCGATGTGAAGCCGTACAAGCAGCGGCTGAGCAAGGCTCGTGAGGCGACCGGGTTGAATGATGCCATCCTGAACGCGGTGGGCAGGCTTGGACACCACGACGTGGTGGTGAGCGCCATGGAATACGGCTTTATCGGCGGCTCCATGGGGGCCGTGGTGGGCGAGACCATCGCTCGCGCCGTGGACCGCGCTCGGCTGGAGCGCAAGCCGCTGATCGTGGTGGCGGCCTCAGGCGGGGCGCGCATGATGGAAGGCGTGGTCAGCCTGATGCAGATGGCGAAGATCTCGACCGCGCTGGCACAGTTGGATGATGCCCGGGTTCCATACATCTGTGTACTTACCGATCCCACCACCGGCGGCGTAACTGCCAGCTTTGCCATGCTGGGCGATCTGAACATTGCCGAACCCGGCGCACTCATCGGCTTTGCCGGCCCGCGCGTCATCGAGCAGACCATCCGGCAGAAACTGCCCGATGGCTTCCAGAAGGCGGAATTCCTGCTGGAGAAGGGCTTTCTGGACGCGGTGGTGCATCGGCGCGATCTCAAGGCGTATATGATCCGCGCATTGGATTTTCTGAAAGTCTGATCCCGTCTCTTCAGGACAGAATTTGCGAAGCTCAAGCAAAAGCCCCGGACAGGATCCGGGGCTTTTGGCTTGGACAAGATGACGGTGCTCAGAACTCCAGCCGCAGCGCAAGCTGCAGAACGCGCGCTTTCACACCGTCGGTCGTATGGCCCGCTGTTCCGACAGTGTCGGTAATGACGCCGAACGTGCCAGTGGTTTCGGTGATGTCGAGATTGTCCATCGGATCGGGCGTGGCGAAGTTGGGGTGGTTGAAAGCATTGAAAGCATCGACGCGGAAGATGAGATTCAGCTTGTCCTCCACGATAGGGAAACTCTTGCCCAGGCCGAGATCCATGTTGAAGTAGCCGGGGCCGCGCAGGTTGTTGCGGCTGCCCACCTTAAAGCCGATGGGGCCGACAAAGTCATTCACGCCGGAATCGTTGCCGGATTTGAAGGCCCAAAGGGTTCCATTCGTGCCCTTATTCGGGTGCATCTTGAAGTTCGCGATCGGCCCGGTCAGAATGGCGGGCGCATTGTTCGCGTATCCGGCAACGAATGCCATGGACGTTGCAAAGGTGGGAGTCCCCGAATGCACGACGGGCAGGCCGCTCAGGCTCCAGCCGCCGATGACCTCATCCAGCCAGCGCGGCGCGCTTGAGCCAAAGGTTTGGCCGCGGCCGAAGGGCAACATATAGATGAAGTTGCCATTCAGATACTGGGTGACGTCGAAGTCGGAGTTACCCCGGCACTCGCGCGGCCTGAGCACATCGCAGATGAATCCGTATCCACCGATCGCCGGAGCATTTGCGATCACAGAAACGTTGTCGATGGAGTGCGACCAGGTATAGTTCAGGTCGAATTGCAGACCGTGGCTGACGTTCTTGTGCAGCGTGACCAGCAGCCCGTGGTAATTCGAAAATCCCTTGTTGGTGTAGTAGGTAAACTCGGAGAACTGCGACCCCATGCCAACGTTGGCCGGGAAGGCAGGTCCATAAGCATTCAGGCTCGCGAGCGCCTGGATGGTGTCGGCAAAGTCGCCGCGGTACGGAAGCGGATCCAGCAGGTAGGCAACCATCTCCGTGTTGTTGGCACAGGTGAGGCCAAATTCACTGCAAAGCGCGGCTCCAAATCCGGGAGTGATGATATCTTCGAACCACGGCTGCGGAGTGACCACGCCCGTCGTCCGCATTTGCTGCGTGATATTTGCAAAGGCGGTGGACATCATCTGTCCGGATTTCGCGTCAGGGAAATCGATCAACTGGTTGGCATCCGCCTGTCCCAGCAACCGCCTTCCGAGCCGGCCCACGTACATGGTCTTGAGGATGAGGCCCGCCGGAAACTCGTGCTGGAAGCCGGCGTTGAACATGATGTAATAGGGCGTCTGAAGGTTGTTGGTGACGCCCTCGTTGAACGCCTGGCCGTTTGCCAATCCGCTCGGGACGCCATCCGCGACGAAAGGTGCATAGGGCGGCTTGAGCGCCGTGGGCGCCACGGGGTTCGGAGGCGGATTGGAAAAGCCGCTGAATCGCGGATCATTCTGAAGCGAACCCACCGGATTGTTGGGCGTGCCGAACGGCAGATTATTGCTGGCCTGGAAGAGGTAGGAGTACTGTGCCGCCTGGTATTGCACGGCATTCACCACGGTGCGATCGTAAACAATGCCCGCGCCGCCGCTGAAGACGGATTTCGGATCATTCCCTGGGCTCCAGGCAAAGGCGAGTCGCGGCGCAAAGTTCTTGTAGATCGGATGGAAGTAGCCCGGCGCGCCGTTGGCTTTTCCTCCCAGCGAATAATTGATGAGCGGGACCGCGGTATCGCCGGATTTTCCGGCCGCGCTCTGCGCTACACGGGCGCCGAAGAACTGGTCGAAGTTCAGGTTGGGCAGGGACTCGAGGCCGTTCTTCTCATAGGGGACGCTGAAGTTCTGCCAGCGCAGGCCATACGAGACGGTCAACGATTGCGACACTTTCCAGGTATCGCCGAAATAGAGCTCTGTTTCAAAGAAGCGATAGCGGTAGCGGGAACCGGTACCTTGGTCGAGAAGGTTGCCCTTGGCGTTGTAGTTAAACGTGCTGGATACCGAGGCGAAGCGGCCGAGAGCGAAGGCGAATGCCCGGTCAAATCGCGACCTGGCCGTGGAACTGTTGGCGATGTCGGCCGGACGCAGAGAGGCCGTCAGAGTGGGCATGTTACCGCCCAGGCCTATGGTCGGGCTGTTGTAGTCGAGGATGGTGTTGCTGTCGGGGTTGATGTACTTGAAGGTGCCGCCAAACTGGAAGGTATGCCGCCCCTTCACCCAACTGAAGTCGTCGCGGACCACGGGGATCGGGACGATGCGGCTCTGGGCGTTGATTGCGCTGGCGTAGGGGCCAGAAAGGATGGTGCCTCCGGTTCCGGTCCCGCCGAAGCCGTTCGTATATTGGGTGACGCCGGTTGGATTGTAGCTGTTCGGAAAGTTGTAGTTCGTTACCGTCTCGCCCCAGGAAGCCTCGTTGGTCTTGTTGCTCCCGAGCGTCCAGGTGTGCCCCACCACCCATGCGTAGCTCTCGTCGAGGAATGGAAAAGTTTGCGGGTCCCCGGGGAACTGAATGGCGTTTTGCGTGGCGTTTACTCTGCCGAATGTGAGACGCGCCCACAGCTTTTGTGCTGAGGTCAGATTGTAATCGACCCTGCCGACATAGTTGTTTTCCGTGTATGGATACGGAGCGTTAAAGCGGAAGCCCGCGGTATTGATCGTGTCGCCGCAAATGCCGGTGTATCGCGAGTCGCATCCGCCGGACAGATCATTCGCTCTCGGAAGGCGGTTCTTGAAGATGTCTAGAAGCGCGGGGTCAAAGCCCTTTCCCTGAGGATCCAGCGCCGCGACCTGGCTCGGGGTCAGCGTACTCGTGGTCTTGCTCGTGTAGTTGGTGTAGTACACGATATTGCCATTGCGGAATGCGTCGGTGGGAACGATGCGCTCGGTCAGGTTGTTCAGGGTATCGCGCCGGCTGTTCCAGTCGAAGAAGAAGAATGCCTTGTCTCTCTTGATGGGCCCGCCGATATTGCCGCCGAACTGGTTGCGGACAAGCGGAGGTCTGGGCACGCCATGATCGTTGTTGAACCAGTCGTTGGCTGAGGCAGCGGCGTTGCGGTGGTACTCGACCAGCGCCCCATGAAACCTGTTGGTGCCGCTGCGGGTGACGAGCTCATATTGGCCGCCGCCGCCGGGGCCGGCGCTGGAGAGCTGCCCCGCGGTGACACCACGGAACTCCTGCACGGAGTCGACGGGAGCATGCCCGATAATGGCCCCGAAGCTCCCGGTAAAGATGTCGTTCACGTCGAGGCCATCCAGCGTGACGGCACTCTGGTCAGTGCGCGCGCCGGTCACTGCGCCATCCAGAGTGGTGCCCGGCTGCTGGACGAACAGAGCCGCAGGATTGTCCCGGTTGGCCACCGGCAGTTGGTTCAGAAACTGAACCTGGAAGTTGTTGCCAACGGTGGCGTCAGTGGTATCAAGAGTCACCGTGGTAGCGGAGGCCGACACTTCAACTGTCTGCGTGCTGGCTCCGACCCTGAGCTGCGCGTTCTGGGTGCGCGTGGCATTCACGTTTAGATACAGTCCGGTGACGGTCAACGGATTGAAGCCATCGCGCGCGAAGGTGATGGTGTAGCCGGGCCCGGGGCGCACGTTGACGATCGTGTAGGACCCAACGGAGTCCGTGACCGCTTTGTATGCCACGGATGTCTGCGAATTGACAAGCGTGACGTCGACGCCGGGGACGACAGCGCCTGTCGGATCGGTTACGATTCCGGTGATTGATGCCACATCTTGAGCCTTCAACGAGACAAGCGTGAAGAAGGCAAATGCCAAGACAACAAAAGCTCTGCGTGCATGCTTTTGCATGGCGGGTCGTGCTCCTTGTTAGGAATGTTGACCATCCCCATGCAATTTGGTGGCCCTACGGAAATATTTCTTGTGATAATTCGCAAGTAACTCATTTTGAAGTGAGTTAGAAAATCAGCAGGATCTGAATATATTCCTATATTGGTAGATATAAGTATGAAAATCTGTATGACCCATGTGTCCCTTTGTGCGACTTTCTGAAATTTGCGCAGGCTCCTGGGGGATGGGTGGATGTGGCAGCTTCACAATCTCTGCAACAAAGATAAAAGCCCCGGAAAGGCGCCGGGGCTCTTTGAAAAGTGCGAAAGCTCTCAGAACTCCAGCCGCAGCGCAAGCTGCAGCACGCGCGCAGGATCGGCGGTGCTGGAGATGACGCCGAATTTGCCTGAACTCTCTGTAATATCCGTACTCGGCGTGCTGAAGTTCGGGTGGTTGAAAGCATTGAAGGCATCGGCGCGGAACTTCAGGTTGACTCTCTCCTGATACAGCGGAAAAGTCTTGCCAAGTCCCAGATCCATATTGAAGTAGTTTGGACCACGCAGATTGTTTCTGCTGCCGATGTGGAAGCCGATGGGCCCCTCGAAGTCCGTCGTCGCGGGGGCATCGTCCTTCTTATATGCCCAGAGCGTGCTGTTCGCGCCCTTATGGATGTTCATCTTCAGGTCGGCAATTGGACCGGTGAGAATGGCCGGTGCATCGTTCGCATATCCGGCAACGTATGCGTTTGCCGCCGCAAAGAATGCATTCCCTGTATGCCAGGTCGGCAGGCCGCTCAGGCTCCAACCGCCGATCACCTCGTTCAACCAGAGCGGAGCGGTTGAGCCAACGGCCTGTCCGCGGCCCACGGGCAGATCGTAGATGAAGTTTCCGTTCAGGTAGTTGGTCACGTCAAAGTCGGAGTTGCCGCGGCATTCACGCGGCCTCAACACGTCGCAGATGAAGCCATATCCACCGAGAGCGGGGGTTTCGGCAGGTAAGGAGACGTTGTCAATCGAGTGCGACCAGGTGTAGTTCAGGTCGAATTGCAACCCATAGCTGACATTCTTGTGCAGGGTAAGCAGCAGGGCGTTGTAATCGGAGAAGCCTTTGTTGGTGTAGTAGGTGAACTCGGAGAATTGCGAACCCATACCAACGTTATCCGGAAGGATTCCTGCGCTCGCGAGCAACTCCATGGTATCGGCAAAGTCGCCGCGATAGGCAAACGTGCCAAGATAGGTGGAAAGGATCGCGGTGTTGCTGGGAACCCCGAATGCCGCTGCCGTTCCGGGCCCTCCGAGCATATCTTCAAACCACGGCTGCGGTGTGACGGCTCCGGGATTCTGCACGAGGTAATACTGTGGATTCGACCGCACCTGCCTGGTCAAATTGCCGAAAGCGGTCGACATCATCTGTCCAGACTTGCCGGCGGAATCCGGGAAGTCGATCAACTGATTGGCGTCCGCCTGACCCAGCAGACGGCGGCCCAGCCGCCCCACATACGTTGCCTTCAGCAGCAGGCCTGCCGATAGCTCGTGCTGGAATCCGAAGTCGTACTGAATGGAATAGGGCGTCCTCAGCGTGTTGTCGACGCCTTCATTAAACGCGAGTCCATTGGCGAGACCGATTGGAGCGCCGTCAAGGACGTACGGCGTGTAGGGTGGCTTGATCGCTGCCGGAGCCGTCGGTGGTGAAGGTGGGTTGTTAAAACCGCCGAAGCGTGGATCCGTTTCCAGCGAGGCGTGCGGGTGGCCGGAAATTCCGAAAGGTTCGTAGGCGCTGGTCTGAAAGAGGTAGGAGTACTGGGCAGCCTGGTACTGGATGGCATTGACTACGGTGTGATCGTAGATGATGCCTGCGCCGCCGCTCCAGACGGACTTGGGATCAAAGCTCGGATTCCAGGCGAAGGCGAGGCGCGGCGCGAAGTTGTCGTATTGCGGGCCGTAGTAGCCGGGACCGTTGTTGGCCTTTCCGCCCAGGACGTAATTTACGCAGGGAACTCCGTGGCCAAGCTGGCTGTTGCAAGCGGTGGAAGGTCCGTAGGCTCCGGCCTGGCTTTGCGCGACGCGCGCGCCAAAGTACTGGCCGAAATTGAGATTGGGCACGGATTCGATCCCGTTCACTTCATACGGAACGCTGTAGTTCTGCCACCGCAGACCGTAAGAGATGGCAAGTGTCGGCAAGACCTTCCAGGTATCTCCAAAATAGAGTTCGGTTTCGTAATAGCGATAGTGAACCCTTGAACCCGTGCCCTGTGGGACCAAGTTCCCCTGGGCGTTGTAGTTATACGTGGCTCCAACTGACTGCATCCGCCCCAGCGCGAAGGTAAACTCGCTGTCATAGGCAGCCTGTGCGATGGGGTTGGTGGATATGTCGGAGGGCCGCAAACTGGAATCCAGGCTCGACAAGTGACCGCCCAGGCCGATCGTCGGCGTGTTGTAGTCGAGGATAGTGTAGTCTCTCGGGTTGATGTATTTGAATGTGCCGCCAAATGTGAAGGTATGCCTCCCTTTGAGCCAGGAGAAGTCATCGCGGATCACTGGTATTGGATAAGTGCGGCCCTGGGCGTTGATCGCGCTGCCATACGGGCCCGACATAAACGTAAAGCCCGAAGGCAAACCGCCGAAATAATACTGGTTAACGCCGGTCTTGTTGTATGTGTCAGGGGAGTTATAGTTCTCGTATGTGATCCCATACTCGGCAGAGTTTGCTTTATTGCTTCCAATGGTCCAGATGTGCCCAACCGCCCACGCATAGCTGTTGTTCTCGAAGGGATAGGTCTGGGGATCCCCGGGAAACTGGATGGCCTTCTGCGTGGAGTTCAGCCGGGTAATCGTCACGCGCCCCCACAGCTTCTGGGTGGGAGTCAGATTATAGTCGATCCTGGAAACGTAGTTGTTCTCAACGAACGGAAAGGGAGCGTTGAAGCGAAAACCAGCGGTGTTGATTGTATCGCCGCAGATGTAGGCGTAAGTGGTGTCACAGCCGCCGGATAGATCGTTGGGCGCCGGGTAGCGGCTCTGGATGACGCTCAGCAGCGCCGGATCGAAGCCCTTGCCGAGCGGATCGAGCGAGGTAACCTCTGACGATGTCAGCGTTGAAATCGCTCCCGCATTGTTGACATACGACACTTCGCCATTGCGGAATGAGGCCATGGGAACAATGCGCTCCACCAGGTCAGAGAGCGTATCGCGCCGGCTGTTCCAGTCGAAGAAGAAGAACGCCTTGTCTTTCTTGAACGGGCCGCCGAGATTGCCGCCAAACTGGTTGCGGATCAGCGGCGGCCGGCCGACGCCGGCGTTGTTGTTGAACCAGTTGTTGGCCTCCAGGTCGGTATCGCGGTGATACTCGACCAGCGCGCCGTGAAACTGGTTGGTGCCGCTGCGGGTAACCAGTTCATACTGCCCGCCGCTGCCCTCGCCGGCGCTGGAGAGCGGTCCGGCAGTGACTCCGCGAAACTCCTGCACTGAGTCAACCGGTGCGGTGGCGACGATGGCGCCGAATTGGCCGGTAGCCATGTCATTCACGTCCAGACCGTCGAGCGTCACATCGCTCTGGTCCGTGCGCGCGCCCGTCACCGCTCCATCCAGCGTGACGCCAGGCTGCATCGTAAACAGCGCGGCCGGAGTGTCTCGAATAGAAACCGGCAGGTCGTTGAGGAACTGCACCTGGAAGTTGTTGCCGACTGTGGCGTCGGTCGTATCGAGGGTCACAGTTTGCGATGAAGCTGATACCTGGACCGTTTGCGAAGCCGCCCCTACGGTAAGCGTCGTGTTCTGCGTGCGTGTGGCATTGATGTTCAGGTAGAGTCCGGTGATGGTTGCCGGTTCAAAACCCTTGCGCACGAACTTGATGGTGTAGCCGGGCCCCGGCTGCACATTCATCATCATGTATGACCCGACCGCATCCGTGACAGCCGTGTAGGATACGGACGTCTGCGGGTTCGACAATGTGACATTTACGCCGGGAACGACGGCCCCCGTCGCATCTTTTACGACTCCGGTAATCGATGCCACGTCCTGAGCGTTTAGCTGCGCGAACGCAAAGAAAGCCAAGGCCATTGGAACAAAGGCTTTCAAAAAGGTCTTTCGCATGGATAATCGGTCTCCTTAACTATGCCGGCATCAGTTTCATGAGCGCAATTTATATGAAAGCAATTTGACAGTCTTGCAGGAGACTTCCATGCCAGCGGCCAAATGGCTTGACGAAAGGCCTGCTTTGAAAGAACAGGCTTCCTTCGCCGCGGCGAGCGGAAGTACTGATTTGATTCGGAGCCCGGTAACAGGGCGCACCTGTCATCGCGCTGTAAGCGGCGGCAAAATCAACGCCGGCTTCAGCCTCTGCGGCAAGTCCCCAGCAATATCTGTGTTACATTCGTCGAATTTCTGCAGGATTCACAGCCGTGCCGTAGAATCCGCTGATTCAAAAGGGGTGTTCGTGCCCGGGGAAGAATCTTGACGGAATCTCGAACTTTAAGACGGGCTATAAACCCATTGAATCATATATAGCGCACAAAATACGAGATCCGGGAAATCTTTTGCCTGATAGTAACTTTGTGTATACAACTCTGCAACCGGGTTGGCTTCATCCACAGGACTTCTCTCGATTCTCGGCCGGTTATGGCATTTTCAGAGAAGCTGCGCCCTCGCCGGAATGATGTAAGACCGCCACGTCCTGACGGCTGCGTCGACTCGACGGATGGGTTTCGAGTTATGCCGTCCCTGAAAATGCGGCCACCACATCGGTGTCGCTCAATCCCGGACGTTCCGGTGAAAGCTCCAGCGCGCTTGTCCAAATCGGTTTTCAGCCGGGCTTTTACCTCTAATGAACTCTTGGGGTACGATTTTGGCTTTTGTCAGCGACGGAAAGAGCGACTTAAAAGCGAAGCAGATATGAGACTTTTACATAAATAGTCTTGCCGTAATTCAGCAGCGAGGAATCGGTTGTCGGCAGGATGGGATCATTGGTGTTGCACAAACCGTTCGCCTCGCGGGTGCAGAGGGCGCGATTGAGGTTCTCAAAGTTCCCGATATATCCGAAATAAAGAGCGGTGCCGGGATGCGGCATAAAAGTGAACAGCGCGTCGGCAAATAAATTCTTGGAGTTCGTCAGTACGGTGTACTGCGAGTGCGGCAGGGTGGCGATGTATTGACCGATAAGATTAATCGACGCAGCCTGGTTCAGTTGGTAATTCCATCGCGAAATCAGCTCATGATTGTCGTAAACCAGGTCGCCGTTGTTGATATCCGTAAAGTGAGTGAAGAGGTAGTTATTTTGCAGATCAAATGATTTAAGAAACTTCACTTCGAGATTGGCGCTAGGCGAAGAGACATTGACCGGCGCAGGGCCCTGATTGGCAGGCGGCGCATAGTTAACGACGGTGCCGGCATAATATCCACCTCCGACCGCGAGATAAGGAACGGGAGATGTGTAGAGATTTACTCCGCCGGTATGGCTGTGGTATTCGACATTTTGGCGCAATACCGGGTAATCGACCGGGCGCAGCCGATCCTGGCCCAGAACCAGATTCGTCGATAGCGAGGTTCGAGCCTTGAAATTGAAACTATAGGAAGGCTCCAGATAGAAGTCCAGCGGAATGCCGTTGTGATCCCAGATGCGTTCGCTGTAGATACCCGGCCCATGCGAGAGGATCGGCCCATTGGCGGGGCGGAAGATATAGCTGTAATAACCGTTGGGCTCGCGGACATCGGGACGCTGAAAGAAGCCGGTGTCCGTAACGAAGCCTGCCGCGGTATCGTTATAGGCCATCCACCAGTTCCGATGCAGATCAGAGTAGCTCACCTGACCAAAGTACACCTGACCGCTGCATGATAAGGTTAGGGTCTCACAAGACTGTTCACCCTGCGTGGAGTTACTCATGTTTTTGGTTTCAGAGGTGATCGCTTGTCCTGTGAAGGTCCAGCGATTTCTGAGCCGCGCCCGGTAGTCGAACCCTCCCGCCCGGTTGTAAGAGTTGAGATATTCGCGGTCAGCGAAGATGAGGCCGACATTGGAAAGCGAACCGACGTCGCGATTGATGCGGCTCAAATAGAAATGCGCGCGGCTGTTGAACTCGGAATTACCCGGCGGAACGGCCTGGCCCGGACTGCGATCGTCTACGCCAAGGACACCCATCGCCCACGGACCCAGCTTTCCGGTGAGACGCGCGCCAAACTGCGGCGTGACGATGTTGTCGGTGTAGTAAAGGCTGATCGGCGTCATGAAGTAGCTGCTGTTCTCGATGAAGAATGGCCGCACCTCAGGGAAGTAAGGTGGAAAACGCTGGTTGGGTGCAGCCGGGTTATCGATGCCGACCTGGCTGAAATCGGGATTGAGCGTTGTATCGAGCACCAGGCTGTTGTGCAAAATGAACTTTGAATCGAGCCCGCCGTAACCCTGCAGGTGTTTGTCCTGAAAGTAGGGATCTACAGGGTTGACGACGTTCAATTGACGCAGGTTGCGGGCCAGCGCATACGGCTCAAACTGGAGATTCTCGCCGCGCTCGACATCGCGGAAGCCCTCCACTTCCATGTCCTGGGTAAGACGGCCGGCGATATTGTGCCTGCTGCGCGGCCAATAATCGGACTCGTGGGAGTACGAAACACGCCGCTCCAGGATGATTCCCCAGGTACGCATCCCGCGCGGCGCAACTTTAGCAAAGTAGAGACTGGCAAAGGGAATGCGCATCAGCACAACGTAGCCCCATGGCGTGCGCCGGCCCCACGTGTCCCACACCGTGTCGAAGGAAAAATCGTAGCCGTTCTGCTCGCTGTATAGCGCGTCGGCCTGAATGCCGAAGGGATTGCTCTGGAAGACAAATGCGCGGCGCCGGTCGTAAAAGGTGTCAAGCATGACCTGCACATTGTCGTCGTCTTCCATGTTGTCGCGCGCCAGCATCTGCGCGCGTACGAGGTGGGGGTGTTTGTCCTTGCAGATGAAGGCTACAAATAGGTACTCGTGCGTATAGCCAAGGTAGGCGATAGTGCTGTCGGAGGCCGGCTTGCCATCTTCCGGATAGCGCTCAATGAACCGGCTGACGTGGAACATTTCTCTTGCAGGCCCCACAGGAGCGCCCAGTGTAAGGAAATCCTTGAATGAAGGCGCGGCGCTCAGCCGGGGAATGATGATGATGGGGCGAGGATGGGCGAGGAGGATAGACCTCCCCAAATGGGGTCTTGAGTTAAAGTTCGGCTCGGCAGGCGTGGGCGCCGGTGGAAGACTATGTCCCTCATTCGCAAGGCCGTGTCCCATGGATGCGGATTCGCTCCAGCGAGGGAAAAGGACCACGCACAACAATATCAATACCAGTCTTCGCAAAAGTCGAGAGCGCATATTCCAGGTTGCTTGGTCCTAGGTTTGGTAAACGAGCAAAGTGAAGGACTAGAGGGGCGCAAAAGCTCCGTGAAAACGCCTCTTCCACTATGGTATAACGCGTGATTGCAAAGCGCGCTGAAGGTGCTCTAACGATCGGCGCGATACGCACCTCCGACTGCGTATGCGTCTGAAGCGCCTCTCTTTTAGACCGCGCAATCAGGCGAGCGTCACCAATCTCCCCATCGCCGGGACGCAGGAAGATCGCGCTTGCTCTTACCGGGCAACCGGCTGCGCTGAGGCGCAATCCGCCTCCCCCTGGCGGCACATCTTACCGCGCTGCCGGACCCGCATCGCCGGTTGGCCGGTTCAGCCCCGGCATAGGGGCCTCAGTGCTCTCGCGCCGCGCGACTCACCTGGGTTACACTGCCCCAAAGCGCGGGCTTCCTGGAGATCACTTTGCCCCTCATTGAGTCACTCTTGCTTCTACTCGTGCTGTCCAGGGTTCTCGGCGAGATTGCCGGACGCTTCGGGCAGCCAGCGATGTTGGGAGAAATCGCCGCCGGTATCCTCCTCGGGCCGTCGATGCTGGGGTACATCTCCCTTACACCTGAAATCAAGGCCATCGC
>JAJZVZ010000008.1 GCA_021846945.1 Acidobacteriota bacterium
AGGCGCACGCCGCGCGGCAAACCGGCGTCCTTCCTCTCGGATGCTGGCTCGGCCTCGCCGGAGCAATCCTTGCCCTCATGCTCTCGGCTGCAAGCCCGCGCGCCGCCGCAGTGCTGGCGATGGGCGCCCTGAGCGCTTTGCTGCTGACGCTGCTTGATCGCATGCGTAACCGCCTGGCTCCCCTGGCCCTGCGTGCTGCCGCAGACCTCGTCCTGCTCACGCCTTTGCTGCTCATTCCCCTGGCGCGGTTTTTCGCATGAATCCGCCGCCGAACCTGAATCATCTCGCTCGCCTCTATCGCTGGATGGAGTTGGCCAGCTTCGGCCCCAGCCTCCAGCAATGCCGCTGCTCCTTTCTCGCCGAACTCCGCACCTGCCGCCGCGCACTTGCCCTGGGCGACGGCGATGGCCGCTTTATCGCGCGTCTGCTGCGCGACAATCCCACCGTTGAAATCGACGCCGTGGATGCCAGCCCGGCTATGTTGCAGGCTCTCCTCCGTCGCGCCGGAGCCGATGCGGACCGCGTTCGCATCCATTGTGCCGACGCCCGTCTTTGGCAGCCGCCCGCGCCGGACGATGCCCCGCCTTACGACCTCGTCATCGCACACTTTTTTCTGGACTTCCTGACCACCGAAGAGGTCCAGGCGCTGGCGGCCCGTCTGCGTGGCTCCGTCTCCCCTTCGGCGGTGTGGGTTGTCTCGGAGTTTGCTGTCCCGGCGGGCTGGTTCGGCCGCCTTGTGGCCCGGCCGGTGGTCTGGGGGCTCTACCACGCGTTCGGCATCCTCACCGGCCTCGCCGTGCGCCAACTGCCCGATCACCCGGCCGCTCTGCGTGAGTCCGGCTTCACCCTCCGGCAACGCCGCTCCTGGCTGCGCGGCCTGCTGGTGAGCGAACTGTGGTCCGCCGGCCAGCCGCACCTCGCAAATGCCCAATTGTCCGCCCGGGAGATGTGTGGCGCGAACGCAATCACGGATGCACAGAGCGCCGTGACCCCGTCCTCGTTGTAAACTGCTCTGTTATGGATACGACAGGTTGCGGTACTGCTATTGTTACGCCGTTTCGGGCGGATGGATCGATCGACGAGACGGCGCTTTGGTCGCTCGTCAACTGGCAAATTGAATCCGGAATCGACTTCCTGGTGGCCTGTGGATCGACAGGCGAAGCAGCCACGCTCGACGAAGAGGAGTGGCTCCATACGGTCACCCTCGTGGTCGAAGCCGCCGCGGGACGCGTTCCGGTATGGGGCGGCTGCACCCATAACTCGACACGGACGCTCGTGCGGCAGGCTGGCCTGTTGCGCCGGGTGCCCGGCCTGAGCGCCGTGCTTTCGGCCAACCCCTACTACAACAAGCCCACACAAGAGGGGCAATTCCAGCACTTTCTCGCCCTGGCCAGAGAAGTAGACCCGTTGCCCGTGTGCGTCTACAACGTGCCCGGCCGAACCGCCGCCAATCTGGAACCGGCTACCGTGGCACGGCTGGCTGAGGCCGCGCCCAACATCCAGGCCATCAAAGAGGCCAGCGGCAAGGTCACGCAGATTGCCGAACTAGCCCATCTCATGCCGCGCAGCTTCAAAATCTTCTCCGGCGACGACAATCTGGCCCTGGCCGCCATCTCCGTGGGCGCGCATGGACTCATCAGCGTAGCATCCAACGAAGCCCCGTCTGAGGTTGCCCGCATGATCCGCGCCGCGCTGCTCAATGACTGGTCGCAGGCCCGTGAGATCGAGCGCAAGTATGCGACGCTGTTTGAAGCCAATTTCTGGGAGTCGAACCCGGCGCCGGTAAAGACGGTGTTGAGCCTGATGGGCCGCACCACGGACACGCTCCGCCTGCCGCTGGTGCCGCCAACGCCGGCCACGCGCGCCCGCCTCGAGCGCCTCGCCGGAGAGCTTGGCCTGCTGAAGTACGCCCCTGTGCCGGAGGGCTATATCGGCTTATTCTAGAACCACTTTCGTGAAGTAGCCGGCTGCATCCCAGGTGCCGCATCTATTGAACTTGCTTCCGCCTCTTGTGGTCTTAACCCGCGCGGGCATTCGCTGCCGCCTCATCCGGCCGGTTTTCCCATCCACTATGAATTCATTTGCACTTATGCGCAACTTTTTTAAGATGCCCCGTGTCTAAGCTGTACGACGGTCGAGGGCGAGGTGAATCTGCTGCCCGCCCATCGCCTGCAAGTTGACGCGAAGGCTACCACAGGCCTCGCGACCGGGTTTTACCTATTTTCTCAGATGTATTGCCGAGGTTTTAAGGGCTCTTTCCGGGTTCACGTATACGTGTGTTCCGGCACGCAGCCTTGGTAACGCTTCTGGCAGAGAGGTGTATGTTGTCCTCTTCTGCATTCGCTCACCTTTCAGCGTCTTCACAATTGCTATGGCCCGAAGGCTCCGCGCGGGATTGCAGCGGACGGCGTAGGTTGCGCCGCAGGGAGCCGGCTGGTCCACGGTAATTGTGAAAGCGCCACAAGCCGCGGAGTTCCCGCAGAAAGCGATGTTTCTGAGATGCAGTCCAGATTGCATGACAGGCTTTCACGGATAGTTCCTGTGCTGCTTACCGCTGCGATGTTTGTGGCCGCGGGCTGCAGTAGCATGAACTCTTCCAATCAGTCCAGTGCCGCATCCGGTTCGGCCTTTGTCGTCGGCACCGACGCGCCCATGGCCGCCATCACGTCGTTTTTGGTGACGGTCAACAGCATCACTCTGACCGATGCCAATGGACATACCGCCTCGTTGCTGAGCAGCGCGCAGCAAATAGATTTTGCGCGCTATAACGGACTCCAGACCCTGCTCGCCGTCAACAGTATTCCCTCGGGCAGCTATACCAGCGCGACCATCAGTCTGGGTTCGGGCACCATCGGATATCTCCAGACAAGTACGACCGGCCCACCAGCTATCGAAACCCATGCGGCTGACATCACCCAGACCTCGGTCACGGTTTCGTTGAGCCAGCCACTCGTCGTCACTCAATCCGGTCCGCCGGCAGGGCTGCGCGTGGAATTGAATCTGGCCAAGTCCATCCAGGTAGACAGCACCGGACAGATCACCTTCCAGGTGAATCCGGTCTTCACCGTGAAGGGAGTAGCACCCGGCGACTCGGACGCGCATATTGATGAACTGGTCGGTTCCGTCGTCAGTGTGGATGCGGGCGCGCAGTCATTTGTCCTGCAGGGTCCGCACGGCATGCAGTTCACCGTCGACGTAACCTCGAAGACGGATTGGGAAGGCAACGTCGGTCTCGGCACGCTGGGAGTCGGCAACATCGTCAAGGTTTCCGGCGACTTGGGCAGCACCATCCAAACCATTAACGCCGACGATGTAACACTGCTCTCTGCCCACGGCTTCTACGCCAGCGGCCAGGTCACCTACGTCGAACCAGCAAGCGGCAAAGCGACCAGCTTTGACCTGTATGTGCGCGACGTCCTGCCGGCAAATACCGCCGTCAAGCTCGGCACGATCGCGCCGGTAAATCTGACTGGGAATGAGAAGTTCTACATCTCCTGGATGAACAATCCGATGACGCAGTTCCTGTTCAACTCGAGCGCGATGGTGCCCGGCCAAGCGATCTCCATCGGAGGGCCGGTGAGTGGGGCGACCAACCCAGCCACCGTCAATCGCGTGGTGCTGCGCCACTGGGGCTTCGTCGGCACGGTCCTTCCCAACACACTGGACTCATCGACGGACAGCTTCCAGATGCAGGTCAATGGCTTTGCCGGCGTGCTGATCCCTGAGACGATCACTGTCTACCTGACCGGCGAAACCGAATTCCGCGATGGCTTCAAAAGCATGGCGGACATCACGGAGAACTCCACCGTGCGCGTGGTGGGCCTCCTGCTTCGCGATACCACCTCAGGAAAGGTCATTCTGCTGGCGCATTACGCCGACAATATGAAGGAAGACAATTAAACCGCAAACCTCTGCGCTGGAGCCGGCATCTGCCGGCTCCAGCGTATGATCCAATCATTCCTGCCGGATACCCCCTTCTGATCGATTCGCGCCCGAAAGGCCCTTGGCCAGGCTGCATGAAAGTAGACGAGCCGCACCGCATACTTCATGAAGTTCGTCCGCGAAGAACGGTCGACGAACCGCATGCGGGCCACGCCTGAGACGGCCGCACATTCTCTGCACGCCTTCAGAATCCTTCCGTTACAGCGTTTTCGATTCTGCTGTTTACAGAATGCAGGATGCCAAGTGGCTTTTTCCTTAAGGAAAAGCCACCTTGCACGATGCCAGAGATGTCAACAAGTGAATCGAAAGCGCTCTAGCCTTGATGGCATCTGCGTCAGCGCGCCGCTTGCCGGGCGGCGATGGCTCGATTTCGCGCGACGGCCGCTGCCGCCTGTTTCCCTTTTTTGTTGCGGAAGAATAACAGGAACGGCAGGCAGAGCAAACTCAGATAGCCCAGCAGCCTGAAGTCTCCAATGTAGGAACAAAGAGCCGCTTGTTGCAGAAGGTCGCGGTAGAGGGTACCCATGGCCAGTTGCGGCCCGGAGCCCCGGCCACCCTGAACCGCGAGGAAGTGTGTGAGCTGCTGTAAAGTGCTGGTGTAAGTGGGATCCGTGCCGTTCAGATGAGCCACGAGGAAGCTCTGATGCGCCTGCTCGCCGCGGGTCAAAAACGTCGTCACCATGGAAATGCCGATGCTCGCGCCCAGGTTGCGCAAGAGATTGTAGAGTCCTGTTCCAGCGCCCATTAGCTCGTTGGGCAGCGTCTTCATCGTCATGGTCGTCAGCGGAACGAAGAGGAAGCCGTTGGCAAAGCCATTCACAATGTTGGGCCAGACCACGCTGCCCATGCTCATGCTCAGGTTCAGATCGCCGAGCATGAAGAGTGACGTGCCGCGGATCAGCACGCCGATCGTGATCAGGATGCGCTCGTCCACGCGGCCCACCAGCCGCGCGGCCAGAATCATGGAAAGAATCGCGCCGATGCCGCGCGGAGCCACCGCCATGCCGCTGTCATAGGCCGTGTAACCGATCAGCTCCTGCAGAAACAGCGGCAACAGAGCCGTGGTTCCGTAAATGATGATGCCGAGCAAGCCGATGAGAAAAGTCCCGGTGGCAAGATTGCGATCTACCAGAACGCGCAGATTCACGATTGGCGAGCGCGTGCGCAGCTCGCGGATGATGAAGGCAAGCATCGCCACTGCGGCCACAGCCACAAACCAGCGAACCCAGATCGCGCCGAACCAGTCAGCCTCCTGGCCTTTGTCCAGAACCACCTGAAGCGCCGTCAGCGCAATAGCCAGAAATCCAAACCCGATGTAATCGATTCGTTTGTCCGCATTTTTGCCAATGTAAGGGGGATCTTCCACGAAATTGTGGATCATGAGCAGCGCCAGAATTCCCACCGGAACATTGATGTAGAAGATCCACCGCCAGGAGTAGTTATCGGTAATCCAGCCGCCCAGCAAAGGGCCGACCAGAGGCGACACGATAATGCCCATGCCATAAACCGCCATGGCCTGCCCGCGTTTGTGCACGGGAAAGCTTTCGAGCAGCACGGCCTGCGAAACCGGCTGCAATCCGCCGCCCGCCGCGCCCTGCAGAACCCGCGCCGCGATCAACATACCCAGACTGGTCGCAGCCCCACACCACATGGAAGCGAGAGTGAAAAGAGTTACCGAAAGGAGTTGATAGCGCTTGCGCCCCATCAAGTTGCTGAGCCATCCCGACGAAGGCAGGATGATCGCATTCGAAATGAGGTAGCTGGTAAGAACCCAGGTGGATTCGTCGGTTGTCGCCGAGAGGTTCCCGGCAATATGCGGCAGCGAAACAGTGGCGACCGAGGTGTCGAGCACCTCCATGAAAGTGGCCAGCATCACAGAAAAGGCGATGAGCCAGACATTGTGACGCGGCTTCCAGGGACTTTCAAACGTCCCGCTTTTAGCCGTCTCAAGCGCTTCCAAATCTCACCACGCACATTCCGCCAGGAACGCAAAAATCCAGTCAATCACCGCGCCGCCGCTCATCCGCAACGCTGGAAAACGAAGCCTATAGCTAATATAACTGCGTCCTGTGAAGAGCCTCCGCGCGCATCGTTGCGGCCCTGCGCATTCCCACCGTTCATAGCTTTGGCAGCAGCGAGCCAGTCAGGACGCGGGGTCCACCGCGCTGAGAGCAGAGACAATCTCCCCTGTACCGCGCACCCGCCCGATGCGGGGAAAGATGCGAGTCGTGGAGTTGGCGTGGGCTTCCGCGCTGCGCCCGGTCATGGCGTCTTCGGCAAAGACAAGGTTGTAGCCGCGTTCGTAGGCATCGCGCGCGGTGCTCTCCACGCCAATCTCCGTGGCAATGCCGCACAACACAATGGTCTTCAATCCCCGCCGCCGCAGTTGCAAGTCGAGATCCGTTCCGTAGAACGCGCCCCACTGGCGTTTCAGAATCACAATGTCAGAGGGTTGGCAATCAAGCTCGGGGATCAGCTCGCTCCAATCCGGCGGCGGAGGCGCGGTCCACCGCATTGGCTCGTCGCAAACCGGCTGCAAGCCGTCGCCGCCATCCGGTGCCCGGCCTACATGCACCAGCACGGGCTTTGCTCCCGCGCGCCGCGCCGCCGCCACCAGGCGCACACAGTTCGCCACCACGCCCGGCGTAGCATGCGGCGTTCCCGGCAGCGCAGCAATGCCTTTCTGGATATCGATTACAACAATCGCGGTCGTGCGCGGGTCTAACGTCAATTCACTCATCGCTTCCTCGTATTCTGCATGCGTATACCGGTACGCGGAATGCGCCGCACAGGCCGGACTCGCTCTTGCGAATGTTGATCCGGATCAGTCAGGTCAAATCATTACAAAGTTGACCACAGGTCAATTAGAGATTTTCTCCTGCCGCGACCCGTCAGCGTGGACGCCTGCCCCGCTCAGCCTGCCAGAGCCTTCTTGACCAGATCGCTCACGACGCGTCCCTCCGCGCGATTTCCTGCCGCTTGCAGCTTTGCCTGCACCGCCTTCATCGCCGCGCCCATCTCTCTGGGACCGGGCTTGCTGCGGCTGGATGCAGCAAGCTCTGCAATGGCCTCGGCAACCACCGCGGCCAGAGCAGCTTCATCGAGCGCCCTGGGCAGAAACTCCTCGATGACCACGATCTCTGCGGCCTCCTTCGCGGCCAATTCAGGGCGGTTGCCTTTGGTGAACTGCTCGATCGAGTCGCGACGCTGCTTGATCATCGATGCCAGCACCTGCTCGGATTCAGCCTGACTCAGCGCCCCGCGCTTTTCTATCGCCTTGTTCATCAGAGCGGTCTTGATGAGGCGCAACGTGCCCGTGCGCTCCGCATCGCGGGCCTTCATCGCGTTCACAATCTGCCGGCTGATTTGCGCTTCCATCGCGCCTGCTTCACTCATGGGTTCCTTCCCGTATTTGTGATTAAATTAGATTGGATGTTCGTGCTGTGACAGACGATCCAATGCGGCTTCAGAACGCCGCGACGACGTTCCAGTCGAGCGAAAGATAGCACACCCGGCCCCTTTTATTTTGACACCACAGAACTCAATTTACGTATTGCCGACCGCCCACCAGAACTTTTTTGCGCATATTGCATTTACATGAATGAGGTGAAAAACGATGAGAGCCTGGTTAAAGATAGTTCCAATTACATTGCTTAGTTCGGGGCTCTTGTTCGCGCCGCTCTTCGCAGCGGAATTGAACGTTCCAAATGCGGGGAACAATAATGCGGAACCCGCGGGCCCAGGCGCGCTGAACTATATACAGGGCAAAGCCCAGCTCGAAGGCAAACTGCTTAACAACAACAATGTCGGCAATATCACGTTAGATCCCGGACAAGTGCTCAGCACCGGCAATGGAAAAGCCGAAATTCTGCTCACGCCCGGCGTCTTCCTGCGCGTCGGCGACCACAGCGCTGTGCAAATGATCTCGCCCGATATTGCGCACACGCAGGTAGAGTTGCTGCGCGGCGAGGCCGGCGTTGAAGTGGACGAGATCCACAAGCAGAATGACCTCGAAATCCTCGACGGCGGCGTGACCACGCAACTGATCAAGAACGGCTACTACGAATTCAGGGCCGGCAGACCGATGGTGCAGGTGTTTTCAGGCGAGGCCGCGGTAGAGTGGCGCGACCATAAGTACAGATTGGTGAAGGCGCGCCATGAGATGGCGCTGGTGCCTGAAGTGAAAGAAAAATCCGTGGCCTTTAGTCCTAATACCTCTGAGGACGCGCTCTACAACTGGAGCAGCCTGCGCTCCCGTTACATGACCGAAGAGAGCGATCAGATGGCTGCCCAATACGGCTACGGCGATAGCTTCGATCCCGGCTGGTATTGGAATCCCTATGGAATGGATTACGCATTTCTCGGCATGGATCCGTTCTGGAGCCCGTTCGGCTGGGGATTCTATCCGCCATGGTGGGGCGGCATGTGGTGGGGTGGCGGCCTCTACGGCGGCGGCTTCTACGGAGGACGCGGCTTCTACGGAGGACGCGGTTTCTACGGACGCGGCGCTTACGGAAATGGCTTCCGTGGCGGACCGGTCGGACATCGCGGCGGCAGCTTTGGCGGCGGCGGCTTCCATGGGGGCGGTATGGGGGGCTTCCACGGTGGTGGCATGGGCGGCGGAGGATTCCACGGCGGTGGCGGAGGACGCCGCTAACCCTGGCCTCGCTACCGGGCTGGCTCTCAATTCGGCGTGAACCGGACCCGCAGCAGGTAACTGTATACCCGGTCCGCAGCTATCTCATCGGCGGGAGCGCATGCTTGTTCGAGCGCTCCCCCGGCGGTTCCCAAACCCCTTGCTCGCAACCCCTCCTCAGACGAGCTAACCTCCACATTCAAAGCACTTCTCAGCAATTTCCCCGTTCCGAATCCATCTTCGCCTCCGGATGGCAAGGTCCAAGTCTGGATCTTGCGGTAGATTTGCACAGGCCAAAGTATTCACATAAATCACAAATATGTGTATTCTGTGATTGACGCCGCATGCCTGACTGCCGCGCACCGATCCCAGCCTGAAAGCGAGGAGAAACATGATTCGCAAGACGCGCCTGTTTACACCCGGTCCCACCCCACTGCTGCCCGCGGCCCAGTTCGCCATGGCGGCGGCAGACATCCACCACCGCACCCCCGAGTTTCGCGCTCTTTTCCAGAAGGTGCTGGCGCAGTTGAAGGTCTTCGTCGGCACGCAAAATGACGTGCTGCTGCTCTCCTGCTCGGGCACAGGTGCGATGGAAGCCTCCGTTTCGAATCTCACTTCACCGGGCGATTCCGTCCTGGTGCTTACCGCCGGCAAGTTTGGCGAGCGCTGGGTCGGGCTAGCCAAGGCCTTCGGCTGCCAGGTGGAGGTTGTGGAAGCGCCCTACGGGCAGACCTTCGATCTGGACAAAGTGAAGAAGGCGCTGAAGCCCGGCATCAAGGCCCTGTTAATGCAGGCCTCGGAGACTTCGACGGCCGTCAATCACAACGTCGAGGCCATTGCCAGGCTCATCAAGGAGGTTGCGCCGGAGACGCTGCTGGTGGTCGATGGCATCACCGGCCTGGGCACCACGCACTTCGACGTGGACGGCTGGGGAATCGACGTGCTCATCGGCGGCTCGCAGAAGGCCGTGATGATTCCGCCGGGACTGGCTTATCTGAGTGTGAGCGAAAAGGCATGGGCGGCCATGGAGCAGTCCAAGAATCCGCGCTACTACTTCGACCTCCGCAAAGAGCGCAAGAATGCGTCGAAGGGCGAGAGCGCGTACACGCCGGCCGTGGCCTTGATCGCCGGTCTGGGCGCGGCGCTCGACTATATCGCCGGCCAGGCGGGCGGCGATCTTGAGAAGGGCCGCATCGCACTCGTCAATAATGCGATCACCAACGCGGCGGCCATGCGCGCCGGGCTTGTGGCGCTGGGCTTTACGCTGTTTGCGCCCACTTCGCCTTCGGCGGCGGCCACGGCGGTCGCGGTTCCGGAGGGCATGGATTCGAGCGAGGTGGTGAAAGCGCTCAAGACTCGCTTCGCCGCGGTCATCGCCAACGGCCAGGGCGAGATGAAGGGCAAAATCTTCCGCGTCGCGCACCTGGGCTTCTTCGATTACCTCGACACCATTGCCCTGCTCGGCGCCATGGAACACATCGCCAAGGACACGCTGAAGCTGCCCGTGAAGTACGGCCAGGCGGTAGCGGCGGCGCAGCAGGTGTATGCGGATGCGGCGAAGTAGCGGAGTTAGTTCCGCTAACGCCGCTCCTGAACGGAAGGAACCATGGCTGAGCTAACTTTCGGAGAAAAGCTGCTGATTGCAAGGAAGCAGCTGGATCTCTATCAATACGAGATGGCCGAGCGGCTGGGCGTGCACCCCAACTCGATCACCAAGTACGAGCGGGGCGAGGGCAAGCCGCATGCGGCCGTGGTGCGCATGTTCGACCTGCTGTGCGAGAAGCACGGTATTCGCTTTGACGAGTACGAAGCCTTGCAAAAGGAAAAGGGAGACGCGATGAAGATCGTTCTGGCGGAAAAAGTTTCTCCGGCGACGCTGGCCGTGTTCGCGGCCGAGCCGGGATGGGAAGTTCTGACGCACGACAAGCTGACCGACGGCCTTGCTGCGGCGCTGGCCGATGCCGACGCGCTGGTGGTGCGCTCCGCGGTGCAGGTGGACGACGCGCTGATGGAGAAAGCGCCCAGGCTGCGCGTGATCGGGCGCGCCGGCGTGGGTGTGGACAACATTGACGCCGAAGCGGCGACGCGCCGCGGCATCGTCGTCATGAATACGCCCGGCGCCAACGCGGTGGCCGTGGCCGAGCTGACGCTTTGCCTGATGATTGCCCTGGCGCGCAAGGTGCCCGCGGCCAATACATCGATGCACGCGGGCAGGTGGGAAAAGAAGATCCTGCAAGGATCTGAACTGCGCGGCAAGACCTTCGGCATCCTGGGCCTGGGCCGCGTCGGTCTGGAAGTGGCGCGGCGGGCCAAGGCCTTCGGCATGGAAATCATCGGCAGCGATCCCTTCGTCTCGGCTGCCGTGGCGCGCGAGAACAACATCCGGCTGGTCACGCTCGATGAGCTCTTCGCCGGATCGGACTACCTCACGCTGCACGTGGGCCTGACCCCGCAAACCGGTGGGATCATCAACGCCAAGACCCTTGCCACGATGAAGAAGGGCGTGCGCATCATCAACTGCGCGCGCGGCGAGCTGGTGGAGGATGCGGCGCTCGTGGAGGCGCTCAAGAGCGGGCAGGTAGCCGGCGCGGCGCTCGACGTCTTCTCCGTCGAGCCGCCCAAGGACTCGCCTTACTTCGGCATGGACAACGTCATCCTGAGCCCGCATATCGCCGGCTCGACCAGCGAGGCGCAGGAGGCCGTGGGTGTGCAGATCGCCCAGCAGGTGCGCGCTTATCTCAAGCTCGGCGTGGTGCAGAACGCCATCAATTTGCCTTCGCTTTCCCACGAGGAATACGTGCAGTTGGCGCCGTACATCGATCTCGCCGGCCGTCTGGGCGCGTTCCTGGCCCAGGCAGGCAAGGACGGCATTGAGTCCATTCGCCTGAGCTACGGCGGCACGCTGGCCGACGCCAAAACCGAGCTGGTGCGCAATGCGGCGATCGCGGGGCTCTTGCAGGGCTCGGAAAATGTGAACCGCATCAACGCCGCGGCCGTGGCCGAGGAGCGCGGCATCCGCGTGCACGAAGAGAAGCAGGAAAGCCATCGCGGCGGCGCGGCCAGCGTGCTCACCATCGAGCTGCACGCGCCCGCCGGCGACAGCCACGCCACCGCGACCGTCATCCACGGCGAGCAGCCGCGCCTGCTCGAGTTCGATGGCATCGACATTGAAGCGCCGCTCGAGGGCAACCTGCTGGTCTGCCGCAATCTCGACGTGCCCGGCGTCGTCGGCCGCATCGGCACCATCCTCGGCCAGCAGGGCGTCAACATCGCCAACTTCGCCCTCGGCCGCGATCGCAGCGGCGCCAAGCCGGTCAAGGCCCTGTCCGTCGTGCAGGTGGATGCGCCGGTTTCCAAGGCTGTTCTGGAAGCGCTCACCAGCATCGAGGCGCTGCTGGAAGCACGCCTGGTCGAGCTGCCCTAGACCCGTTTCCAGGTCCCTGATCGTCTGTTCTTGTACCCAATTTGGGTGCCCCAGGTCCCGATTCTGGGACCTGGGAAGGCTTAGCTCCCGACTCCGAGCCGGGTGCCCCATCCTTTCCGCGGCCTTTTGCGGAATGGGTGGGAGAGCGCCAACCCCAACCCCAAAACCAGCCGGCGTCTTCCCGAAATACTCCATTCATGGATGGAGCGCACCTTCTCGCCCCTCACTCTCACCCCGCAAAATATCCGAACACCCAGCCCCTCCCTGCCGTCTTAGCGAATGAACAGGGAGTGATGATGCCTCGCAGGCTTTGCACCCGGCGTATCATCGTCAGGCATCGGGGCCGAAGGGAACATGGACGTCCTATCCAGCGACGAAGAGGCGGAGTTCACGGCGCTCGTCCAGCGCCAAGCGCGCTTCGTCTTCCGCGTCGCCTACGCCGTGCTGCTTAACTCCCACGATGCCGAAGACGCGGTACAGGAGACCTTCTTGAAGCTCTATCGCAATGGCGGCTGGCGGAACCTCGACAACGAATGCGCCTTCCTGGCCTGTGTCGCCTGGCGTGTCGCAATCGACCGGCGTCCCCGCGCCGCCCAACCCGCCAACCCCGATCCCAGCCCAGCAGCCGATCCGCCGTCCCCGCATCCCGGCCCCGAGCAAACTCTACTGCTGGCCAACCAGCAAGCATTGGTTCACTCCATGATCGACGCCCTGCCCGAGGAGCTGCGAGTGCCCCTCGTGCTCTCCACCTTCGACGAGCTCAACTCCCGCGAGATCGGCCAGATTCTCTCCATCCCCGAGGGCACCGTCCGTACCCGCCTGCAGCGCGCTCGCCAGATCCTGCGCCAGAAGCTTGCCGCCGTTCAGGAGACTCGCTATGCGTGAAAAGAACGACGATTTCGACATCCTGCCCGACGTCCTGATCGACGCGGCTCTCGCCACCTATGCCGACCCCGGCCCCGACTCAGGGCTCGACCGGCGCGTCATGGCTCGCATTGCCGAGGCCCGCATCTCCGCCGAAGCCTCGCCGCGCCGCCGCCGCTGGCTGCCCTGGGCCATCGCGCTGCCTGCCGTGGCCTGCCTGCTTCTCTTCCTGCTGATGCTTTCCGGGCCTAAGCCGCTCCATCCGCCGGCAAGCGGCCCGGCGCAAGCGCGGCAATCGCAAGAGCCGCCCACCAGAGCCGAACAATCCGCATCTCCAACGACCCCGCAGGCCGCCGCGGCGCGCAGTGTCAAAGCGCCCGGGCGAAGGCATCGGCGCCGCTCGCAGGCTCTCGCGGCCAAGGCCATTCCGTTGCCCAAGCTCGACGTCTTCCCCACCCCGCGGCCTTTGACGCCTGAGGAGCAGGCGCTCGTCGAGTTTGCTGCTCACGCAACCAAGGCCGAACGGGAATCCTTCTTCGCGGCGCAACAGCAGGCTGATGAACCTCTGCATATCGCCGCCATTCAGATTCCACCCATCGAACCGCCCTCCGCGGGCACGAACTAAGGAGAATCCCATGCGCAAGACCATCTTCGTTTGCTACTTTCTGCTTCTTATTCCGGCCCTAGGCCAGAACGCGCAGCCCCAGGACACAGCCAGGGCGCAAGCTGCCGCCACGGCTTCGGACCAGCCGGTTCACTACTACCACCTCGACTTCGTGGTGGAGGAACTTGACGCCGCCGGAAAACCAGTCAACAGCCGCTCCTATACGACCACGGTAAGCACCGCCCCTCACGGCTCCACGTCCATCCGCACCGGCTCCAAAATTCCCATTGCCGTCGCAAGCTCCGGCGGCAATACGCAATTCCAATACCAGGACATAGGCGTCAACATTGACGTGCGCGACGCCCATGAGATGGACCGCCAGCTCGCCTTCAATCTCACTGCGATTCTTTCCAGCGTGGCACCGGCCTACGACCCGAATCTACATGAGCCCATAATTCGCGAGAACCGGTGGCAGGCTTTGGTTCTCATTCCCATCGGCAAACCCGTGGTCGTCTTCAGGTCGGACTCCGCAGACAGTAAAGGAGCCACGCAACTCACGGTCACGGCCACGCCGATTCCATAGCCTTGGTGCCGCCGCGTTTCTACGGAAAATGAAAAGCGCGCATCGCAAGCCCTTTTCAGGCCCCGTGATGCGCGCTTTTCGTCTCCTCGGGAATTTCCCGTTACGTCGGCGTGCGCAGCAGCAGGTAGCCGCCCACCAGCGCAAAGAGCACGTCCGCCGACCACGCGGCCATCGCGGCCGGCAGATAGGCCACGTTGCCCATCGCGCCAAAGAGGTTATCGATCACCCAATAGGACAGCGCCACGGCGATCGCCACGGCAATGGCCGTCAACGAGCCGCGCCGCCCCATCGAGAGCGCGAAGGGAATGGCCAGCACCGCCATGATGACGGCCACCAGCGGATAGGCCAGCTTGTGCCATAGCGCCACGCGCAGTGACATGGTGTCGAAACCGCTCTGGCGGAGGTCGCGGATGTAGCGCTCCAACTGGCCGAAGTTCATCTCCTGCGATTGCAGGTTTTCCTTCCGGAAGTAGTCGGGCGCTTCGTGAATCTCAGGGAAGGTGGTTTGCCTGAACTCGCGATAGCTGGTCACGTCCGCGCCCTGGATGTCGCGCACCCAGCCATTCTGAAAGCGCCAGCAATCGCATCCCGAATCCCAGTAAACGCGGGCCGCAAAGATGCGGCGCGAAAGCTGAAATGTGGATGGATTGAATTCGAAGATTGCGAGATTGGCGAACTCATTGCGATCAGGATCGAAGAACCGGTAGTAAAAGATGCGGCTCGGCTCGCCCGGGCGCGCATGGCCGAAGATCCATTGCTGCTCGGGATGCAGATAGGTTTGCGGCGGCTTGCCCTTGATGATGTTGCGCAGCGCCTCCTGCTTGCGATTGGCCTGCGGCAGATAGAAGTCATCGAATAGAAACAGGCTCACGGCCAGTATGGCGGCGATGGAGACGATGGGAACCACCAGCCGGTAAAGGCTGATGCCGGTGGCCTTCATTGCCACCACTTCGCTGTTGCGGTTGAGCACACCGAAGGTGACCAGCACCGCGATCAGCACGGCCAGCGGCGCTATCTGGTAGAGCATGCTGGGCGTCAGGTTCACCAGGTAGGCGCCCACAATGGTCAGCGGAATGTGGTTGCGCAGGATGTCGCCCACCAGCTCAAAGAACGTGAAGACGAGCATGAGCATGACAAAGCTGGTGAGCACCAGGAAGAAGGTGTTGAGAAACTCGCGCAGCACGTAGCCATCGAGGATACGCGGAAAGACGCCGCGGGGCGAAGTGCGCTGCGAGTGGTTATGGAATTTGTCGAGCAGTCCCGAGAGCGGCAGGCCGTTCTTCCTGGCCGGTTCGGCAGGACTGGGCTTTGAGAAGCGCGAGGCCCAGCCGGTGATGGCGCCGAGGATGCGGCCGCCGGTCGCCATCTGCCACAGCAGGAAAACTCCGGTTACGGCATACAGGATATTCGCCGACCAGACGGCCATAAACACCGGCAGCTTATTCTGGCGGCCCAGGGCGATTCCCGTGACGGAAAGGAAGTAATAAATGAAGACCAGCAGTACGGTGAAGACGAATCCCGAGCTCTTGCCGCCGCGCCGCGACGCCACACCCAGCGGCACGCCTACCAGCATCAGTACGAGGCAGGCGGCGGGAAAGGAGAAGCGGTTATGCAGTTCGATGAGGTATCGCCGCATCTCGGGACCGGGCTTGGAGTCATGGATCCGCTCGAGCAGGGCGCTCATGGGCAGAGCGTAGATGGCCGTGTCCATGCGTCCAAGGTGGACGTCGCTCTGCGCGCTCAGCCTCAGCGGCAGGTCGGTGGTGGTGAAGGTGGAGATGTCGTACTGCTGTGGCTGTCCGGGCACCGGCTTTTGCTGCGTACCGTTGCGCAGGCGCATCAGCAACTCCTGCGGAGAGTCGCTCACCACGGTGGCCGACGCCGCGGTGGTGATGCGAGGCGCGGAGGGATCGGTCACGTCGGCCATGAACACCTCGCGCCAGTTCGCCGCTCCCGTGCCTGCACGCACATCCTGCACGTAGAGGACGAAGTTGTGGAAGTCCTCATAGAAGACGCGCGGCTGAATTTCATATGAAGCCTGCGAAGTCTCCAGCGCATGCTCCATTTGCAGGATGGCCTGATTGGCGCGCGGGGCCAGATAGAGGGAGTTGACGAGCCCCAGCAGTGTTCCGCCGACGGCGACGATCGAGGCGACACGGACAAAGTAGCCGATGCCCAGCCCCGAAGCGCGCATGGCGATAATCTCGCTGTCCGCGGCCAGGCGGCTCAACCCCAGCAGGATTCCCACCAGCACTGCCATGGGAATCGTCATCCGCAACAGGTTGGGCAGCGTGAAAAGGAATGCCTCCATCACGTTGGTGAACGTGGAGGTGTTGCGGACCAGCATCTCCAGGATCTGGGGAAGCCGGGGCATGAAGAGGATGAAGGTGAAAAGCGCGCAACCGATCAGCGTATGGGAAAGGATCTCGCCGAGAATGTAGCGGGTAAGGGTGCGCACAGCCTGACTCTGCGCTTAGTTTAACGTGCCGGTGCCTCGCTTGGGGAGAGCTTCCAGCGCCGCAACCGCAAGCTGTTCGTCAGCACGCAAACCGAGCTGAGCGCCATGGCGGCCGCCGCTACCCAGGGCGTAAGCAGAAGGTGGAAAAAAGGATAGAGCAGTCCCGCCGCCAGGGGAATGCCCAGCAGGTTATAGCCCACAGCCCAGCCCAGGTTCTGGCGCATCACGCGCAAGGTCGACTGGGCTAGTCCCAGCGCGGCGGGAATCGCCGAGGGCTGCGTGCGCAGGAGCAGCACATCGCCAGCCTCCTGGGCCAGATCGGCGCCGCTGCCCATGGCGATTCCGGCATTGGCCTGCGCCAGAGAGGCGGCGTCGTTGATACCGTCCCCTACCATCGCCACGCGCAATCCTTCCTTTTGCAAGGCGCGAATGCGCGCCAGCTTACCCGCAGGATCAAGACCGGCCTCGACCTCTGTGATTCCTGCCTGCCGCGCGATAGGGGCTGCCGCGGCCTCAGAATCGCCGGTCAGCATCAACACCCGCAAGCCCTCCCGGCGCAACGCGGCGACCGCCTCGGCTGCGTCGGGACGCAATGCGTCACGCGCATCGAAGTAAGCGGCAGGCGTGTTGTCGAGCGCCATCCACAGCCGCGTCACACCCGGTCCCGGTGGCGGAAGATCCTTCGGCAGCGGGATGAAGAACTCCTGGAACAGCGCCTCGTTGCCGAGCAGGCAATCGTGACCTTCGACCCTGGCGGTCAGGCCCCGTCCAGGCAGAATCTGCACCTCTTCCGCCGGCTGCCACGCCAGGCCGCGGGCACGCGCAAAATCCACCACAGCATGAGCCAGCGGATGATTTGACCGCTCTTCCGCGGCGGCCGCCATGCGCAGCAGATCCTCTTCTGTCGGATGCCCCGTTCTTTCGCCGTCTTCCTGGCGAAAGGGTGGGAGAGCGAGCACATGCACCGTCTCCAGCAGCGGCCGCCCCACGGTGAGCGTGCCCGTCTTGTCCAGCACAATCGCATCCAGATGCGCCAGCCTCTCCAGCGCCTCGCCGCCTTTGAACAGCACACCGAGTTGCGCGCCGCGGCCCACGGCCACGGTCAGTGCGGCGGGTACCGCCAGTCCCATGGCGCACGGGCAGGCGATGACCAGCACAGCGACAGTATTGGCCAGCGCAAGCTGAAGCGAATGCGAAACCAGCAGCCAAGCGACAAAGGTAATAGCGGCCAGACCCAGCACCGTGGGCACGAAGATGGTGCTGGCGCGATCGGCCAGACGCTCCATGGGCGCGCGCGAGCCTTGCGCCTGCTCCACCATGCGCGTAATCTGCGCCAGCACCGTGGCTTCGCCCAGCGACTGGGCCCGGCAGACGACCGCGCCGTCGTAGTTGAGCGAGCCGGCCAGCACGCGTCCGCCGGGCTCGCGGGCCAGCGGCGTCGCTTCACCCGTGAGCATCGACTCGTCCACGGTTGTGCGCCCTTCGAGAATTTCGGCGTCCACCGGGAACCGCTCGCCCGGCAGCACGACAATACTGTCGCCGGGGCGAACTTCTTCAAGAGGCACCACGGTTTGCACGCCATCCACAATGCGGCGGGCGGTGACGGGGCGCAGCCGCGAGAGCGAGTCCAGCGCGCTCAGGGCGCGGCGCTTGGCTCGGGCTTCCAGCGCCTTGCCCAGCAACAAAAAGCCGAGGATCAGCAGAACCGCGTCAAAATAAACCTGGCGTCCGCGCGCCGGCCAGAGCGTGGCATAGGCCGAGTAGGCAAAGGCGACGGCGGTTCCCAGACCCACCAGCGTGTTCATGTTGGTGGCGCCGTGGCGCAGGGCGCGGATGGCGCTCAGGTAGATGCCGCGCCCGGCCCAAACCACAACCATCGCCGTGAGCACCAGCAGAAACCAGCGCAGCGACCCGGCCGGCAGCGCGTAGAGCCGGGGCAAAAGCTGCATCAGCCCACGATCGAGCGCGCCCATCCCGTTCTCCAGTGGCATGGCCAGCAGCATGGCCAAAGCGCCGGCGACAATCGTCACCCAGGCCTTGCGCGCCGACTCAGCCTCGTCATCGCGGGCCTGCGTTCCGGCTGCCGACTCCTCCGCGCGCGGCAACACCGCATCATAGCCCGCACCACGAATGGCCTCCACGAGCGCATCCGGCGCAGCCACTGCGGGATCGAAGACAACACTGGCGCGATGCGCCATCAGATCCACGTGGACAGACTCCACCCCTGCCGTTGACCGCAGTGCCTCTTCAACATGATGCTGGCAGGACGCGCAGGTCATCCCCAGAACTGGCAGATTGAGCGATTCTGTTGCAGGAGCAGCCATGAATGACGTTACTTTTCCACGTGCGCCGCGTAGCCGGACTTGGCCAGAGCGGCGATCGCAAGCTCGACCGGCGCGGGGTCGGCCGTCGTGCTCAGCCTGGCCGCTCCTACGCGCACCTCTTCCACCTTGACCCCGTCAACCGTGGCCAGCGCCTGGCTCACGCGGCGAACGCAGGATCCGCAATGCATTCCGTCAATTTGCAGAGTAAATTCGGCCATCATCGTCTCCTGTTTTCTTTGATGATACGCCCCCAGTAAACGGTGCAGCGGCATCGCAGGCACTGGAACATGCGCGACACTTGGGCCGAAGGCGGCCGGCGTATTAAGGTGAGGCTGAAGGAGCGGTGAGCGTAATGCGAAGGGAATTTCCCGAATCGCCTCTCGTGGGCGTTGGCGCGGTCGTCATCCAGGAGGGCCGCGTTCTTCTGGTGCGCCGCGGCAGTGAGCCGCTCAAGGGCCAATGGTCGTTGCCCGGCGGCATGCTGGAGCTGGGTGAATCGCTCGCGCAGGGAGTCACGCGGGAGGTCAGAGAGGAGACCAGCCTTGATGTCGAAGTGGTTGAACTGGTCGAGCTTCTCGACCGGATTCATCGCGAGGGCGCGCGCGTCCGCTACCACTACGTGATCGCCGACTATCTGTGCCGCGTTGTGGGCGGCGAACTGCGCGCGGCCTCCGACGCGGACGCGGTGCGCTGGGCCGAGCGCGCGGAGTGGAACAGCCACAGCGCGCTGCGGCTTGATCCTGTAACCGCGCGCGTGATCGAGAAGGGCTGGCAGTTGGACCGGACTCTGCGCACTGCGAGACAGGAGGAGGCATGAAGCCAGGCCGACGGGCAAGCTGGATTGCAGGCGCCGCCGCAGCTTTGGTGATGGTGGCCGGCATCGGCTTCTGGCAGCATCCCATCCGCTGTCTCAATGACCTCACCTATCTGCGCATGGACCTCACCGGAGTGGAAAGCGACTGGACCTGGGTTGCGGGCCATCACATCCACTACGACGTGGCGGGCCCGAAGAACGGCGCCGTGGTGGTGCTGGTGCACGGCCTTGGCAGCCGCGCCGAGGACTGGCTGAACCTGGCTCCTTACTTTGCAAAAGCCGGCTATCGTGTCTACATGCCGGACCTGCTCGGCTACGGACGCAGCGACAAACCCGCCGATTTCTCCTATTCAATGCGCGACCAGGCCAGAGTCGTGGTGGGCTTTCTGGATGCGCTTGGCCTCAAGCGCGTAGACCTGGGCGGATGGTCGATGGGCGGATGGATCGTGCAGATCGTCGCCGCCGAGCATCCCGCGCGGGTCAAGCGGCTCATGCTCTTCGACGCCGCCGGTCTCTACGTGCGCCCGGACTGGGATACGAATTTGTTCATGCCCAGGACACCCACGCAGTTAAACCAGCTGGAAGCCTTGCTGACGCCTCACCCGCGGTGGATTCCCGGCTTTGTCGCCTGCGGCATTCTGCGCGTCTCGCGCAAGGATGAGTGGGTCATTCAGAGGGCCGTAGCATCGATGCTCACCGGACGTGACGCGACCGACAAATTGCTTCCAACGCTGAAGATGCCCGTTCTCATTGCGTGGGGCGCGGAGGACCGGCTGTTCCCTCCCAGCCAGGCAGAGACGATGCACAAGCTGATTCCGCAGTCGGAGCTCGATCTCTTTCCCGGCTGCGGGCACCTGGCTCCGAGCCACTGCAGCAGCAAGGTGGGCCCCAAGGCGGTTGCCTTTCTCAAGCAGTAATTGAGCGCACCCAGTCATGGAATTCCCGCGGCACAAATCGCGGTGGCTCGGCGACGTCTTCCGCAACGGCCACGTGCTTGGTCGTTCTCTTGTGCAGAACTGGATCATCGGTCCCGCGCTCATGTTTGTGCTTGCCGTCGTCTTTCTGCGCGGCTATCCGGAGTACCGCACCGGCCTCATCCTCATTGACCGCGCGCTGTGCATCGTCATGGTGGTTGTGTGGAATGAGCTGGCCCGCGGTGACACCGACTACGCTGCCGGTCTCGCCGCCGTCATCGGCCCGCTTGTCGAGGTTCCGGCGCTCATCCTGCTCGTGCAGGTCGCGCTCCGCTTGCAGCGCCGATGGTTCCCGTCCGCCACAGCTCTGCCCCTGGAGGCGCATGCTCCTCTTGATTGAGCGCGATTCCGAGCAGGAAACATCGCCCGTTCAGTAGTCATATGCTGACAGCAAGGGCCAGCCACATCCGGCTGGCCCTTTTGCCCGTGGATGCGAAACTTAAAACTTCACCGATGCCGCCCGCGGCGAAATCCCGCTCAGCTCGGCGGCGCGCGCCTCGGCGTAAGCCGCCGCGCCAATCAGCGCCGTCCGGCTTTCCAGGATGATCCGCACCGGTATATTCACGAGCAACTGGCTCATCCGGCCCTTGTCCGTGAAGGCCTTCATGAAGGTACCGTCCTTCAGCTTCTCCAGGATGCGCGGCGCAATGCCACCGCCCACATACAGCCCGCCCACTGACAGCACTTTCAACGCCAGGTTGCCGGCCTCGGCGCCATAGGCGGAGACGAACATATCCAGCGTCTTCTCGCAGATCTCGCTCTTTGCCTTGAGGGCCAACTCTGTGATGACGGCGTTGGGGTCTTCCTCGGTCATGCGCTCGGCCAGCCACGCCGGCTCATCCAGCCCGCGCACCTCGCGCAGAAAGTCGTAGATGTTGGTCAGGCCCTGCCCGCTCACCACGCGCTCAAAGCTGATGCGTCCGTTGTACTTCTGCTTCAGATAACGCAACAGGTCAAACTCGTCCTCATTGCGTGGCGCAAAGTCCGCATGTCCACCTTCGGAGGGGTAAGGCACATAGTCGCGGCCGTCCCAGATCATGAAGGTTTCGCCCAGCCCCGTTCCTGCCGAGATCAGCGCGCGGTTGCCGATCTGGCTCACGTCGCCCTGGCTCAACGTATAGATCTGGTCGGAGGAAAGCTCCGCGATACCGAAGCCGTTGGCCTGCAGGTCGTTGATCAGGAAGACGTAATCGATCCCCAAATCGTCCGAGAGTTCGCGGCTGTCCAGCGTCCACGGCAGGTTGGTCAGGCGCAGACGCCCGTCGCGCACCGGCCCAGGAACCCCGAAGCACGCCGCGCTTACTTTGTCCGCGACCATGAACTCCTTGACGATCTCTTCCAGCCCCGAATACTCCTTGGCCGGATACTGCTGGACGCGGGTGTGCTTCAGTTCGCCGTTGACAAAGTCATAGAGCGCCAGATTGACCTTGGTGCCACCTACATCGCCCGCGAGAATCATCGATACCTCTCCAGAGAGCCACAGCCCTCCCCATCTGTTGCGGGCAAAAGCGCGGCTGCAGCTTCATCCAGAATCAGTGTCAGTATACCGCCTGAAGGCCATATCAACTGGCTCGGCAGCCGTTCCGGATCGTAGGATCCAGTCAGCACCTCCTTTAGAATCTGCGCCTTCTCCGCCCCGCCGATGAGGAAAAAGACGGCCCGCGCCTTGTTGATCACCGGCCAGGTCAGGGTAATGCGCCAAGTGTCTTTCTGCGGCACGTGGTTGGCGATCACCAGCCGTCCCAGCTCGTGAATTGCCGCGGTGTAGGGAAAAAGAGACGCGGTGTGTCCATCCGGGCCCATCCCCAGCGCCACCAGATCAAAACAGGGGCTCTCCGCGCCCTCCAGCCGGAAGCTGTTCCGCAACTCCGACTCATACCGTGCCGCCGCCGCTTCCGGCTCCAGTTCACCCTCCATGCGGTGAATCTGCACGGGGCTGAGCGGCACGTGGGCCAGCAGCGCCTCGCGTGTCATGTGGTAATTGCTCTCGGCATCATCCGGCGGAACGCATCGCTCGTCCACCCACCACAGGTCGAGTCGATCCCACGGCATGCGCGCCCGCCACGGCTGATTGGGATCGGCCAGCAGCTTGAAGGCGGCCTTGGGCGTCGATCCGCCGCTGATGGCGAGGCGCGCCCGGCCCCGCGCGGCCACAGCCTGCTCAGCCGCCTGCACAAACTCCTGCGCCGCCCGGCGCGCCAGCGCCGCCGCATCCGGTTCGACACAATAATTCACTTTTAGATATTGAGACATGGGGAAGTAATCCTCTTCACTTCTACGTTACATGACACCGGAGTGAAGCGGCCTTGCCCTCATCGCACCGCGCTCAAATCCATCCGCAGCAGCTTTGCCGGGTCCAGATACGCGCCTTCCCAGCGCACGGACCAGTGCAGGTGCGGCCCGGTCACGCGGCCGGTGGCGCCGCTCAGACCAAGCAATGTGCCCTTCGCTACCTGCTGGCCGGCATGCACGTGGATTCGGCTGAGATGCATGTCGATCGTGAACAAGCCGAGCCCATGGTCGATAATCACGCAGTTGCCTTCGAAATAGAGCTTCTGCGCCAGCACCACCACGCCACTGTTGCTGGCCCGTACCGGCGTCCCGGCGGCGGCGCGAAAATCCATGCCCTTGTGAATGCTAGCCAGCTCGCCGTTGAACATGCGTCGTGTGCCGAAGCTGTCAGTGGGCGCGGCGCGCACCGGCGCGCGAAAGCTGCCCGTCCAAAGCGGGCGCGGCGCGCTGACCGCAAAGATCCTCGCCTTGAGCCGGATCTCTGCTTCAATCTCTTTGAGCTGCGCCGGGCTGGGCTGCACAAAGCGTGGCGCCACGCTGAGCGTGCTGGTGCGATAGTGCGCGGGGTGAATCTCCACCGAGCGGCTCAGGTCGCGCGCGCTGCCATCTACCAGCCGCTCGCTGATCCGCAACGTCGAAGGGCCGGCAGGCGCTTGCACATCCACTCCAGCCAGAGCGAACCAAGCCCGTCCGCTGCTTCCGCGAAAGAACTCCAGCTTGCGCCCCAGCCATTCGCCATCGAGCGTTGCCGAAGCTGGCGCTTCGACGCGAATTAACTCCGGCGAGCCCGCTACCACCGCGGCCGGCCTCAGCGTGACGGCAGGCGATTGTGCGAAGACCAGGCCGGAAGCGAGAAGCAGCAGAAAGCCAGGAATTGAGATGCGAGAGAGGATCACAGATTCAGGATACCGGGCCATCATCCTCTTGGCTGCAGTGGATCGTGACCCGGTATCCGGAGATAAACGGGCAATTATCTGCGGGCGCGGTTATGCTTCTGGCGGTAGATCTGCCGGCTGGCGCCGTTCTGCCTGCGGTTGATCTGCCTGTGCTCCTGCCCGGTGAGCCTGCCGCCGTTGGCGGCGCGGTCGGCGCCGATCTGCCGGTTGATGCGCTGCTGGCGATTCTCAGAGCGGGCGGCCTCGCCGGCGGTCATCGAACCGTTGCGAATGCCATTAGCGATGCGTGCCTGCTGGTTCGCGCGGCGTTGTCCCACTGCATTATTGCCGTAGCGCGCCTGAGCAGCGTTGTGCTTGTCGTTGTAAATCGAGCGGCTCAGGTTGTTCTGCTGGCGGTTCACCTGTCCGCGCTCCTGGGCCGTCAGTTTGCCTCCGTTGGCGGCGCGGTCGTTGCGGATCTCGCGATTTACATTCGCCTCGCGCGATTCCAGCCGCTTGGTTTCGCCGGCACTGAGCTGGCCGGATTGTACGCCGTTGGCGATGCGGTTCTGCTGGTCGTTGCGGCGATCCGGTACGGAGCCCTCTTTGTTCGTGCTGCTGGTGGCGGGCTGCGGCGACGGTGAAGGCTGGCTCTGCTGCGCGAACGCGGGAGCGGAAGCGACGATTGCGGCAATGGCGAATGTCAACAGCTTCGGATGCATAAGTTTCCTCCAGGGGCCAAAGCATTTTCGGAGATCCGATGTTACCAATCCGCGGCTCTTTCAACCAAAGATTGATCCAACGGACAGGGGTTCCACAAACAGGATTCCGTCCGTGGGGCCGAGCAGCGGCGACCGGCTGCGGCCACGATCTTAATTTGTGCCACTTGATTTCCGAAAGTACCGTAGATGCATGGATCTTCGGCCCTCGAGGGTCAGAACCCGAAGCCCAAATAAAAGTTGTAGCTGGCAGCACTTTTTCTTGAAGACATCAGGTGTGCTTGGCGGCAAGTAACCCGGAAACCTCAAAACCGGGTGACCGCATTTGCCGTCCGCAGCGGCCAATCTTTGCGGTTGCGTGGATTCATGCACTTACAGTCAGCGGTCTGCTCCAGTCCTATCCCGTCATAATAGGGAGCCGGTGGAATCCATCTGCGGTTGGATGGTTGAAAGGTACTAAAATTCTCTTATGACTGACCGCATGTCTCTTCCGCTCGCCCAAGCCGACCCCGACGTAGCCGCCGCAATTGACCACGAAACCCTTCGCCAGCACGAAGGCCTGGAGATGATAGCCAGTGAAAACTTTGTCTCCGAGGCCGTGCTGGAAGCCGCCGGCTCTGTTTTCACCAATAAATATGCTGAAGGCTACCCGGGGCGTCGCTACTACGGCGGCTGTGAGTATGCCGATATCGTCGAGAACCTGGCGCGCGAGCGCGCCCGCCAGATCTTTGGAGGCGAGCACATCAACGTGCAGCCGCACTCCGGCTCGCAGGCCAACGCTTCGGCCTATGCGGCCGTGCTGCAACCGGGCGATACCATTCTCGGCCTTGACCTCTCGCATGGCGGCCACCTGACCCACGGTCACAAGCTCAGCTTCAGCGGCAAGCTCTACCGCACTACGTTCTATCATGTGCGGCGCGATACCGAGACCATCGACTACGACGAGTTGGAGGCAACGGCGATTCAGGAGAAGCCGAAGGTCATCATCGGCGGAGCCAGCGCCTATCCGCGCCTGTGGGACTTTGCGCGCATGCGTCAGATTGCTGACAAAGTAGGCGCGATTTATATCTTCGACATGGCGCACATCGCCGGCCTGGTAGCGGGCGGCGTGCATCCTTCGCCCGTGCCTCACGCGCAGATCACAACCACCACGACGCACAAAACGCTGCGCGGTCCGCGCGCGGGTTTGATCATCTGCACACAGGATCTGGCCACTGCCGTCGATAAGTCAGTCTTCCCCGGCCAGCAGGGCGGCCCGCTTGTGCACATAGTTGCTGCCAAGGCCGTGGCCTTCGGCGAAGTACTGCAGCCCGAGTTTCGCACCTACGCCGCCCAGATCGTCGCCAATGCCAAGGCGCTGGCCGAGGCGCTGCAGGCGGCAGGCTTCCGCCTCGTCTCCGGCGGCACCGACAATCATCTGATGCTGGTCGATGTCTTCGAGAAGGGCATCCTCGGCTCCGAAGCTGAGCTGGCGCTGGGCAAGGCCGGCATCACGGTGAACAAGAACACGATTCCTTATGACACCAATCCTCCGCTCAAAGCTTCCGGCATTCGCGTAGGCACGCCGGCTCTGACGACGCGCGGCATGAAAGAGCCGGAGATGCGCCAGATTGCTGCATGGATCGCGAAAGCGCTCGAAATGCGCAACGACGATGCGGCCCTCGCGCGCATTCGCGGCGAAGTTGCGGAGTTGGCCAACCGTTTCCCGCTCTATGCGTGGCGGCGCGCGCCTGTTGCCGTCGAAGCATAACTCTATTCCGTACGGTCTTGCGCACATAGGTGCGCATGATCAAAAGGCGATAGATTACTTTTGTGGAAGATCCAAAGTAACCAAAGGGGACAGCCTACCAGGGGCGTCCCCTTTGCGCTTTCTGCACAGACACAATGAAGTATGATTCGAGCAAACTCTGCTTGCTTGCACGCTTACCCATTGGCACGGTGCAAACTTACGGACTATCGCGGATCTTGTGGCGCGCTCTGGTCCGTATTGCAGGCGCCCTTGCGCACGACTTCATGAATGAGTATCTGCCTGAAATGCAGCGCCGGTTTCCTGTCAGGCTTTACGGGCGGCGATCGCCTCGCCAGGAGACTCATCAATTCGCATATCTGCAAGCGGCCAGAGACTTAGAATTTTTTGCACTTCTCTTTGCCTCTATGCGCACAATTGGGTTTCCTGAGTTATGCTTAACTTATGGCTATTGATTCAATTCTTGCTCAAATCGATGCAGAGATTGCACGGCTTACACAGGTTCGCGCGTTGCTCGCCAGCGCCAGCACTGTTTCCGCCAAAATAACCGCGCTCAAGACCGCGAAGGCCCCTGCCAAGGCTAAGGCTCAGGGCAGAAAGAAGCGCGTGCTGAGCGCTGAAGCGCGCAAGCGGATCGCCGACGCGCAGCGCAAGCGCTGGGCCGCGCAGAAGTCCAAAGCCAGGAAAGAAGCATAAGAGCACTGCTCGCTTTTTTCTTTCGGTGAGGACGGTTACCTGGCGCCCATCGCGGCCGCCAGGAAGAATACTCAGAAAACGTGTATCGCGTAGAATGTGTGGCGTCCGCACGAGGGCAGTTGTGTATTCTGATGCAGCGCAGCGGTCTTATCCACCGCTGCGTGTCTCATTTACAAACCAGTTTTCTAAGTACTGAATTTGATGGTCTGCGTATTTCTGCGACTTCTTGTCGTACCATCGAAAGATCCTCCGTCCGGCAGGAGGCTCGAATGACTCCAGATCAGGACTCAATGATACGCACTTGAGGCCCGCTATAGTCTCTTCACCTTGCGGATTCCCATCAATGACCCTGACGATGAGTCCCATCTCCTTCGAGATCCAGACTTCGTGAATGATGGTGATCGGCGTCTTATTCCCCGAATAACCAGCCGGATAAACTACCGTCGTCCTGACGCCCGTCGCGCGGATCTTTCCGATCATCTTCTCCCCAAGCTTCGCAGTGGTCACGCTTGTTGCAGTCTCATCTGGCTGGTAATGATCTTCCGGCATAACTGAGGTGGATGTCTCCCCACTTTTGACCTGCTGATTAGACAAATTAACTCTCACTGCCCCATCCCCTGCCACATCGCCCTCAACCCATTTCGTAAGGATGCGCATAGCCGGATCGAAGACATACACGCTCCAGGCGTGGCAGGGTGCGAAAATGAGCGTGGTAGGTGGCTCGCAACCTACACCATTCACATCTTGTATGCGAACCCGCCCCTGCGAATCACGCGCAATTTGAAATGGTAAGTTATCGTACCGGAGGAACTGCTGTTTGCCGTTAGGCAGGTTTCTCACCGTTTTCACAAAGCTGATCGCGGAAAAGGGATGGCCGGTAATAATGCCGGGAGTCTCTACATCAGAGGCAGCCTTGGATTCCGCCGATGGGACGGCCTGCGCTACTGAACCGCGCGCCCCGGACAGCGCCGCTCCCACAAGCAACGCTGCAAACACAGTCAACTTGCAACAGCGCATCATCTCTCCTAATTGGGAGTCGGCATCTCCACGTGATCAATCACGATCGTGTCGAGCGGTCCTTTGGTCGGTTTCAGTTCCAAGCCAAGCTGCTCCTTGAGCGCGGTAAAGATGGAAGGCAGAGACATGTCGGGGGCTATTGAGATTGAAGCTGATGGAACGGAAGCCGACGAAATTGAAGTTGATGGATTTTCCGAACGCCTCCAGTACAGTTCGAAAGTATAGCGAGCAGTAAGACCTGTGTTGTCCACCACGGCTCGGCCGACAGCAGGAATTTGCGTGAGCATGGATGCCAAGTCCTTCATGGAACATCCCTGAAACGCCGCCCCGCCTGGCTTCGAAGGTCGGACACGCAGGCACAATGCCCTTCCATCCAGACCGGTGTGTTCGATCTCTTGAGGCTTCGATTCGTCGATCTTCGGCCCTCTCTTTGCCACAACGAGCTCATAGAGAGGAAATTCCTTGGTCTCGTGGTGGACGACGAGCTTGAAGCGGTCAGCGAGAAGTTGCCGCAGCATGGCCAAGCGCTCTTCCAAGCTTGGGTGGGGGTATTCGGAGAGATCGAACTTGGCCCGGATGTCGAACCGCCGTTGGTTAAGCCACACCGGACCACCGGACCAGAGCCGATCATCATGGACGCGATAGGCTTCGCGGATTACATATTGCAGCGTCACATCTTCCGCATCGACACCATCGGGCGTGAGGCGCAAATGCCAGCGTGGGTTAGGGTTCATGTTCTGCCGAATGCTGGCAACTTCAAAGGCAGGCCCTGCCGCAGCGGCATTGGCTGCACTCTGAGCGAACGAAAGAGGCGCGACAGCACATGCAGCCACAGCGATAAATAGTGGCAGCTTGCGAGATACTTGGCAGGTTGTCATCCGGGCGATCCTGCGATGCGAAGTTACCGGATAGACGTCGGTATCTCAGGGGACGCTCAGAATATTACCGTAAGTACAATCGATGATCCGCCGCGATAAGTGAACGCAGCATGCAGGCAGCCAGGATAAAAAACCATGAAGCGATCAGCTTTGCCCGATGCCGGTCATCACTAACATGCGCGGCTCGGTCATCTCGTCCATCGCGTAACGGATGCCTTCGCGGCCCAGGCCGGAGTCCTTGACGCCGCCGTAAGGCATGGGGTCCAGCCGCCAGGTCGGCGTGTCACCCACGATCAGCGCGCCCACCTCCAGCTCGCGATATGCAGTGAGGATGCGGCCGGCGTCGCGCGTGAGCAGCCCGGCCTGCAAGCCATACTTCGAGTGGTTCACCTCGGCCAGAGCCTCTTCAAAGTCGTCATAAGGCTCGATCGCGACCACCGGCCCAAAGACTTCTTCGTCGCGTATCTTCATGCCGGGCGTGGTTGCGGTCAGAATGGCCGGAGTTATGACAGAGCCTTTCCGTTCGCCCCCAGCCACTAATTTGGCGCCACCGTCAACTGCTTCCCTGATCCAGGCTTCCACGCGCTCCGCGTCGCTGAGCCGGATGAGCGGACCGACTTCAGTTGCCTCGTCTGCCGGATCTCCCATCCCCAGCTTGGCGGCAATCTCCACCACCTTCCACAGATAGGTCTGGAAGACGTTACGCTCTACAAACACGCGCTGCACGCTGATACACGACTGCCCCGCGTAACCAAAGGCGGCATGCGCTGTGCGCAGCGCCGCTCCCTCCAGATCAGGCCAGTCATTGTGGACGATCAACGCGGCGTTGCCGCCCAGTTCCAGCAGCACGCGCTTGCGGCCGGAGTGCGCCTTCAGCTCCCAACCCACTTTCGCCGAGCCGGTAAAGCTGACCAGCTTGATGCGATCTTCCTTTTCCGCAAGCCATGCGGTGTCGGCATTGTCCAGCGTCAGCACGGCCAATGCCTCGTCCGGCCAGCCCGCCTTCACAATCACCTCACCCAGCGCCAGCGCGGTGAACGGAGTTTGCGGAGCGGGCTTCAGAATCACCGGGCAGCCCGCGGCCATCGCCGGCGCCAGCTTGTGCGCCGCTAGGTTCAGCGGAAAATTGAAGGGAGTAATCGCCAGAATCGGGCCCACCGGAAAGCGCTGAACCAGTCCCCACCGGCCCTCGTTGCCTTCGGTCAGGTCCAGCGGGAGGCTCTCACCGCCCAGCCGCGCCGCTTCTTCCGCGGCGGTCTTGAAGGTGAGCACGGCGCGGTCCACCTCTGCGCGCGCCAGCCGCACCGGCTTTCCTGCTTCAGCCACAATGAGCTGCGCAAAGCGCTCCTTCTGCTCAATCAACGCGGCAGCCACGTCTTCCAGAATCTCGCGGCGCTTCCATCGCGGCAGCGCGCGCGTGCGCCGCAAGCTGGCTGCAGCGTGGTTTACGGCCTGGCGCGCATCGGCGCGGGTAGCGATCGTTACGCGTCCCACCAGCCCCTGGTCCCACGGCGACCGCACCTCCAGCGCGTCACCGTCGATCCATTCCTTGCCGCACAGCAGAAAGCCCGTTTGTGTTCCCGGCCGCATCTTCATGGTTTGGAGCTCCCCTTCACTCTCCTCTTCAATGTTACAAGCGTGGAGCTTGCCGGTACATTCAGACGAGGGCCGGCCGCTTTACCGATTCAAAACAAAACGTCGTTGCAAACCTCACTCTTCAACCGATGAGGCGCCTCTTTACGCCCTGACCACGTACCTGCTGCGCATGTCCTCGCCGTACCACATGATGTAGTTCGTGCCCCACGCGTTGTTGAAGAGGCACGAGTGCACTCCCTTGCTCAGGTCCGGCTGTGTATTTGAGAAGTGCAGCGGGCTTCTTTCTCCCAGCGCCACGGCTGGCGCATCGATCGGCTCCACGGCAAACTTGTGATCGCCCTCCTGGTAGGCAAATCCCTTGCCCACGGCGTGCATGTGCCGGTTGCCCGAAGTCACTACGTCAAAGGGCGAGATGGACTCGCCGCATTTGTCGAGCGTCCATCCTTTCTGGTCCGCCGCAATGGGATTGAACGTCAGCCACAGCGCCTCAGGCAGCCGCGTAGCCGGCTTGCCGAAGCACGACACGCTCAAGTGGATGACCGGATCCGCATCGGGCAGCATCAGCTCGACAAAGAGCTTGCGCGGGAACGAGGCCAGGCCGGATTGAAATGCAGCTTCGTCCTCGATGCGCGGCTCGATGAGAACACGCATTCCGTCCGCTGTCTTCTCCATACGCACATGGGCCGCCCCCGGGTGCCACTCCTGGCTCTTTGCTCCAAACCTTTCGATATTCGGTTTGCCAAAGTCCTTCTGCGCCCAATCTGCCTTCGTGATCAGATAGCTGGCGATGAAGCGCTGATAATCCTCCTGCGAAAGCGTCTGGTAGCTGAACAGCGCAATTGGATTCTTCTCGCTCGCCCATTCGCGTCCGGTCGCCTTGTTCCGCAGCCGCGTGATTGCTCCTGTCTTCGCGTCGATTCCAAGAATGAAATGGGCGTTCTCGATCGGCTCGCCCGCCGGATGCGCAACGGCCGCCGAGGACACGACGGGCCACGATGGTCTCAGGCTTGCGACCGCGACCTCAGCCTCTTCACGCAGTGTCTCCGGAAGCGCACGAATGCCGTCAAACAAATCCTGCCGCTTTTCGATCCAACTGAATTCGACGACCTTGTAATTCTTTGTATCGAGCATGCGCGCAAGGTCAGAGGGCTTATAGTTCTCAAAGTCGAGCCATGTCTTGGTGTCGGTTCCCCAGGTATGCTCGGCCTCCAGCAGCGCACGACGCAGCAACGCAAGATCGGTTGCATCACCCACCTGAAATGCGCCGCTGGCGATCCAGCTTTCGCGCAGCCGCGCCAATTCGCGATAGCGCGCCACCTTCAGCGGATCGCTGGCCACGCCGTAGATCCACGTGTCGCCAATCTCCTGGGTGACAACGGGCAGCTTGTCGCGATAAGGCGCAACGGCGTTGGCCATCTCTGTTAGGCTGCTCGCGACGATCTCGGCATTGGGAAAGCGCGCGGCCAGGTCAGCGTGAATCTTCGCAATCTCCGCAGGCTTATGCGGGCCGCTGTTGTCGCCGCGCACTTCGGTCACCAGTGCCAGATCGGAGCCCGGCACGACGGCAATGCCGCCGTAATCGTGGTGATACATCATGGTCAGGCTTGCGCCGGAGGGATCCTTCCAATGAAAGATGGGCGGCAACTCGGCAAACGTCGATCCGCCGTTGACGCCGATCTCAAGAAAAGTGACGCCGTGGCTGGCCAACGGTGGAATGATGCCGCGCGTATGCCCCGGCACATCGGTCATCTTGGCCCCGGTCGTCTTCCTGCCAAACCGCCGGTCGAGAGCGTCGGAAATCGCCAGGCTGCCCTCGATCATGGAAGGGTCAATCATCTCCGTCTGCCAGGTGAAAGGCAGAGCGTGCCAGGCGATGTCGCCGCGCTCAACCGCCGCTTCCATCGCCTTGCGATCCGTGGGCGAGGCCTGATCAAGATACTCGTACAGCAGCCACGAGCCGGTCGTCCACACGTAGTTTCGCTTGCCTTCGGCATTCGCCGCGCGCGCAATTTCGATGGCCTCGGGATAGAACTTCTGGAAGTATCTCTTGTGAACGACGTTGTACTGCGTATCGATGAACCCAGCGTCAAAATGGCACTTGTACATCACCAGCACGCGCTTGACGGCCGGGTTCGGCGCCGCCTGCTCCTGCGCTCCCCAGGCAAATCGGGCTGTCGGCAACAGCAAGCCGGTTCCCACGGCGGTCATGGTCTTCACAAAATCGCGGCGCTTCACGTTGTATCTCCTCCTCGCATGGAATCGCTCGAAGTGTACCACCATGGCACGCATCAAGCTTCCGGTCCTGCTCTCATTACCCCGTTCAACGCAGCCGTTCCCTGCGATACACTCCATCCATGATCAACAACGGCCGGAGCCGCAAACTTCCCTTCGACCCCGCCGAGGCGTTGGCGCACCTGTGCAACAGCGACGCCAAACTGGCTGCGCTCATTGACCGCGCCGGCGCCTTCGCTTTGCGCCTCGATCCCTCGCCCTCGCCCTTCGAATCGCTGCTCGAATCCATTCTTTACCAGCAGTTGCACGGCAAGGCGGCGGCCACCATCCATCGCCGCGTGCGCGACTACTTCGGCGGCGACCCCACGCCCCAACTCCTTCTCTCGACGCCCGACGAGCCGCTGCGCGCCGCCGGGGTCTCCGGCAACAAGATCAAAGCGCTGCGCGATCTGGCCGCCCGCACGCTCGACGGCACCGTCCCCTCGCACGCGGCCATTCGCAGGATGTCGGATGACGAAATCGTCGAACGGCTCACCGCAGTGCGCGGCATCGGCAGGTGGACCGTGGAGATGCTGCTGATCTTCCGCATGGGCCGGCCCGACGTGCTGCCGGTAACGGATTACGGCGTGCGCAAGGGCTTCGCGCTTACCTTCCAGCGCGTGCCCAGGTCGCGGCCTCTTGAAGCTGCCGACCTGCCCAGCCCCGCGGTGATGCTCAAGCGCGGCCGGCGCTGGGCGCCCTTTCGCTCGGTGGCCAGCTGGTACCTGTGGCGGGCCTGCGATCTGGCCAAATCGCCCAGCGCCCCGCCGGGCGGGCGCGCCAGCCTACAATAACCAAGACGGCCGGTTCGCCGATTCGGCATGAGAACACTGCGGCTCCGCACCATCGATCCTTTTCGCGTTTTTTTCTTGCGGAGAAGGCTGAATGCCGCCGCGGGCCTTCTTTATGCCGTATCGGCGCGTTAACAGTATGCCCGCAGCAGGAAATGTTATGGCAGCCACCAAACGCTTCATTTGCATTCATGGTCACTTTTACCAGCCTCCGCGCGAGAACCCCTGGCTGGAGACTGTTGAAACGCAGGACTCAGCCGCGCCCTACCACGACTGGAACGAGCGCGTCTGCGCCGAGTGCTACGCCACCAACGGCGCGGCGCGCCTGGTGAATGAACGCAACCTGATCACGCGCATCGTCAACAACTACGCGCGCATCAGCTTCAACCTGGGCCCCACGCTGATGAGTTGGCTCAAAGGGAACGCGCAGCGCACCTACCGCATGGTCCTCGACGGCGAGAAGCGCAGCCGCCAGAGCTTCCACGGCCACAGCTCGGCCATGGCGCAGATTTACAACCACATCATCATGCCGTTGGCCAGCACCCGCGACCGCATCACCCAAATTCGCTGGGGTATCGCCGACTACGAAAGCCACTACGGCGCATCCCCTGAGGGCATGTGGCTGCCTGAAACCGCGGCGGATTCCGAATCCCTCGAACTGCTGGCTCAGCACGGCATCAAGTTCACGGTACTGGCGCCCCACCAATGCAAGCGCATTCGTCCGCTCAAGGAAGGCGCAGCCTGGACCGATATCAAGGACAGCACGGTAGACACCACTCATCCTTATCTCGTCCGCTTCAAGTCCGGCGTCTCGATTGCGGTCTTCTTTTACAACGGCCCCATTTCGCGCGCCATCGCCTTTGAGGGCCTGCTGAACTCCGGCGAAAGTCTTGCCGCGAGGCTCAAGGCCGGCTTCAAGGATGGAGTTGACGGCGCGCATGCGCAATTAGTCCACGTAGCTACCGACGGCGAGTCCTACGGCCATCATCACAAATACGGCGAGATGGCGCTCGCCTATGCGCTGCGGCTGCTCGATGAGGACAAGACCGTTAAGTTGGCGAACTATGCAAGCTTCCTCGATCAGTTCCCGCCGGAATGCGAGTGCGAGATCGCGGAGAAAACCTCATGGAGCTGTGCGCACGGCGTGGAGCGCTGGCGTTCCGACTGCGGCTGCAACGGCGGCAGGCCCGGCTGGAACCAGGCCTGGCGCACGCCCTTGCGCCAGGCCCTCGACGAACTCCGCGACGCGCTCGTCCCGCTCACCGCACAGGAGGGCGCCAGGTTCTTCAAAGATGTCTGGGCCGCCCGCGACGCCTACATTCAGGTGATACTCGATCGCAACGAGGAGTCCATCGAGCGCTTCCTGCGCGCGCATGAGAGCCACTACCTCTCCGCAGAGGAGCGCTTGTACGCGATGGAACTGATGGAGATGCAGCGCAACGCCCTGCTCATGTACACCAGTTGCGGCTTTTTCTTCGACGACATCTCCGGCATCGAAACGGTCCAGATCATCGCCTACGCGGGGCGCGTGCTGCAACTGGCGCAGCGTCTGTTCGGCTCCCAGGCCGAGTCGCTTGAGCCTGCCTTTCTGCATCGTCTGGCCGAGGCCCGCTCCAACCTGCCCGGCGCCGGTGACGGCGCCCAGATCTACAGGCAGCGCGTGGCCTCCATGAAGCTCGATCTGGAACAGGTGGCGGCTCACTACGCCATCAGTTCCTGCTTTTCTTCGTATCCCGCCGAGACCGATCTGTTCTGCTTTCATGTTCGCCGCATCTCCTACGACATCTACACCTCGGGCCGCGGGCGGCTGGCGCTGGGCCGCGCCCACATCACCAGCGGCACCACCAGCCGCCAGCAGAGCTTCTCCTTTGCCGTGCTGCACTTCGGCGATCAGAACATTACCGCCGCTGTAAAAGCATATGAGGAGTCCAGTGCCCCTGAATTTGACGCCTTTGCCGTCGAGGCCGCCGAGCATGTGCAGCACGCCGACTTTCCTGAGGTGATCCGCCTTATCGACCGCTTCTATGGCCACGTCGACTATTCGCTGACCTCGCTGTTCACCGACGAGCAGCGGCGCATCGTGAACCTCATCCTCAATTCCACGCTCTGGGACATCGAGAACTCGCTTACCACGATCTACCAGGATCACGCCAGCCTGCTTCACTTCCTGGCCCGCGCCGGGCTGCCCAAGCCGTCGGCGCTCACGCTGGCGGCCAGCTTTGCCATCAATGCGGGCCTGCGCCGCGTCCTCGAAACCGACCCCATTGACCAGGCTCAACTGCGTTCGTTCCTGTCGCTGGCCAAGGCCGACCAAGTTCCGCTCGAAACGGCCAACCTGTCGTACATTGCCGACCAGCGGATGAAGCGCGCCATGGTCGAACTGCAAATGTCTTTGGGTTCGCTGGAGATGCTGGACCGCGCCCTGACCCTTGCACGCACTCTGACCGAACTGCCTTTTGAGCTGAACCTGTGGCAGGCACAAAACATCTGGTATGAGGTCCTGCGCAGTTCCGGCCATGCCCTCACCGCGCTGGACCCGGACGACCTGCCGCGCTGGAAGAAGGATTTCGACAAATTGGGCTCCTGTCTTTCAATCGACTACGAAGCCATCAGCGACGACAGCCACTCAGGCGGCATCTCCGCCGGCTGAGACGGGCACGCGTCCCGGACTTTTTGGAATTCGCTCCGGCGGCCATGCGAGGCGCACATCTTTTCGCGCTGCCTGTTCGCAGCGGCGGAGATGGGTGAACAAAAGCCGCCACCCAGCAGAGCAATTGATCAACCCGGCGCAAGCACAGGCAGCGGACTACGAACTTCAACCACCGATCACTGAAGACTGACAACTTTCCGTGCCGGTTCATCCGCTTGAAAGGCAAATGTGAGTGGGTCTTTGAACGTTCCGAGTCAACTTAGCGTCAGTAGGATGTTTGCAGCCCCGCCATCGCGTACGGACTGAGCACGAGATCTGCCCAACACGCATCCCCCAGCGCCGAGGGCTGCCGAAATCAAAAAATCAAAGGAGAAAAATCGTGAGGAGACCGCGTATCACCGCAAGTCAGCTGTGCCTCCTCCTGGTTGGAGGAATCGCCGGGGTCGTGTTTACCGGAGTCTATAAGACTCATTCCACTGTTCATGCCCAGGAGGTGTTCAGCGGAATCTCAAATTGCATCACCGTGGTTCCAAAATCCTGGGGAGAATTTAAGGGAGGCTCGGCGTACGGGCTTGCCTTTCAGGATCAGGACGGGAATGTCCGCTTTGTTCTTCATCCCGCCTGCGGCAGCGCGAACTCGCCTGCCGCTCCAATCGACCTGGAAATTCGGCGCAGGTGACAACGAGCGGAGCAGAGCTGTTCGCCACAAGCCGGCTCACCCTTAAGCCAGCCACAAATGCGGGCGTCCCATCCTTTTTGCGCTTTTGTCCGTCTCGGCGGAGGTGGGATTTACAAGCCGCACTCAACCAGCCTTCAGCAACCGTCCGTCCTTCAGCACAAATCGCTCGCCGCGCCACAGAATCGTATGCCCCGCAAAGCCTGCCACCCACAATCCCATCGCCACCAGGTCACGCAGAGGCAGCAGCCATAGCGTGGCCAACACCTGGCGATCGCCCAGCACCGCGGCGCCCACCGTCATCGCCATCGCCAGCCGCAGAAAGAAACTCAGCGCCAGCAGCCACAGGCTCACGAGGCTGAGTCCGCTGGCCACCACATTCAGCAGCGCCCAACCCAATCCGTGCGTAAAGATCAACCCCGCGTACCCGGCCGGCCGCGCGTCACGTACGGTGCGCGACCAGCGCAGTTGGTGATCCACGAAGCCGCGCCACCCATACGCCGGAACCGCAGTCTCCACCACCTCCGCGCTGAGCGCCACGCCATAGCCGGCGCGTGCCACGCGCTCGCCCAGTTCGTAATCATCAGCCAGGTGATCAACCAGGGGAAGTAAGCCGCCGGCCTTTTCCAGCGCTGCGCGCCGCACCGCCAGCGTAGAGCCAAGCCCGTAGTGCAGTCCGCTCTCGATCAGCTTGGAGAGCAGCACGCCGGGGATGAAGTCCGTGGCGATCCCCAGCGCCTCCAGCCGCGAGGCCAGCGTGCCATGCGCCCGCCCGCGATAAAGCGCCGTCACCAGCCCCACCTCATTTGCAGCAGCCGCATCGCCGGCCGGTGCAAAGCACGCCATCACGCGCTCCAGGTAACGCGGCGAAACGGTAATGTCGGAATCATTGATGAGCAGGTATTCGTACCGCGCGTGCGGCGCAAGCTGCACCAGCGTGCTTACCTTGCCGTTGGTTCCCAGCCGCTCCGGGCACTCGACCAGCCGGATCGCCCGCTCTGGAAATTCCCGCTTCATTTGCTCCACTGCCACGACCGCGGGATCGTCCAGCGACGAGACGCCAAAAAGAATCTCGAGCTCGCCGGCGTAACTTTGCCGGCAGTGGCTGCGGAAGGCGTCGATCATGCCGGGATCGAGCCCTTTGAGCGATTTGAGGATGCTCACGCCGGGCGCGAAGACCGCCGCGGCCTGGCGCCGCTCGCGCAGAAAGACGCGCGCCGCCAGCATTGCCGCCAGAAAATATCCCAGTCCGGCCACGGCCAGCGCCGTAGTCGCCATCTCCACGGCCAAGGCCAATGCGTGCGGCATGAAGGCAGTTTACAGTGAACAGCCTACAGCAAACAGCATTGCAATGATCTTCGACCACTTATAGCTGAGCGAAATCCTTACCGGCTGCTGGCAGATGGCAGCTAACTGTTAGCTGTGAGCTGTCATCTGTTAGCTCTTGGCTGCCTCACTCATACCTGAGCGCCTCAATCGGGTCCAGATTCGCCGCCTTCCATGCGGGATAAATGCCAAAAAGCAATCCGATCGCGCAGGAGACGGTGAAGCCGACCAGCACCCACGTGGTGGATAAGGTGGCGGGCAAGCCGATGGGCAGGAGATAGACAATCCACGTAATGATTGCGCCCACCAGAACGCCGAGAAATCCCCCGATGGCACAGAGCGTCACCGCCTCCGTGGTGAACTGCGCCAGGATATTGTTCCGCGTGGCGCCGATGGCCTTGCGTACACCGATCTCGCGGGTCCGCTCGGTTACGCTGACCAGCATGATATTCATCACGCCGACGCCGCCCACCATCAGCCCTACGCTGGAGACGGCAATCATGAAGATGACAAGGCCGCTGGTGAGCTGATCCCAGAGCTTGGTCAGCGAATCCGGCCCGAAGATCTCAAAATCGTCCGGCTTTTCCACGCGCACCTTGCGCCGGATGCGCAGCAGCTCGCGAATTTCTTCCTCGACCAGAGCCTTATTTTTCGCGTCGTCGTACTTTACGCTGACCCACATGTCTTTGTCTTCTGGATGCAGGTTATGGAACGTGCCCAGCGGGAAATAGACCTGGTTATCGTTGCGGTTTTTTCCGCTGCCGAAGGGCTGCTTCTGTTTGGCGAGCACGCCGATCACCGTGTAGAGGCCCGACTCGATGGCCACCTGCTTGCCCACCGCGGGCTGATCACCGAAGAGATCCTCCCATGTGTCATGGCCAAGGATGCAGACATCCGCGGCCCGCTGGTCCTCCTCGTCCGTGAACATGCGACCCTGCAGCAGGTTCAGGTCCATCACGTCCGCCACTTCGGCGGTCGAGCCGGTCAGGATGGTCCCCGCTTCCTTCTTACCCTGGTACTTCACGTCCACATCGCCGACGCGAAACTGGGGCCGGACATGCTGGATGCTGCCATCCGCGGCCACCACATGCGGCAGCGTACGCAGCGCCATTACGTCATCCAGGGTCAGCTTCTTGCGCGCCAGCATCTCCGCCGTCGGCCGTACGCCGATCACCGGCATCTGAAATACCCAGAAGACATTCGACCCGAGCGAGGTAACGAAGTCCGAAACGCGGTTATTGACTCCGTTGATCACCGAAGAAATTGAGATCACCGTCGAAACGCCGATGACGACACCCAGGATCGTCAGCCCCGAGCGCAGCTTATTCGCGCGCAGCGTACCCAGCGCCATCTTCACCGATTCCCGGGTTTGTCCTCGCGCCATGAAAGGCTCCTAGTTGACAGCGAACAGCGGACAGTTGTCAGTTCTCAAAGGCCTGGCTCTTTAGCGATTCCAGGAGCGCATAGATCATCTTGCCTGCTTCGTGTGATCAACCATCGGCTTCCTTGATTGAAGAAAAACTCCCCATCCCAAGCGTGCGCGCGATCTCCAGTTGCGTCTGCAACTCGCAATTCGAACCACGGGCAATGCTCAGGAACTGCCTGAATTCGCCCCCGCTCAACCGTCCATGTCCCTCGGCAATATTGCTCGGAATGGAAACCGCTGAATGTCTCATTTGGCTCGTGATGCCGTAAATCTCCTGGCGTGGGAAGTCATGGATCAAACGATTGATAACCACCGTCAGTTGCATCGATCTCTGCCAAACCTGCAAGTCCCGGAACGATTACGCCATAGCCCTTCTTTCTTCCTTTCAATACCAGTGCCTGTCAAGTGTTAGCTGTTAGCTGTCTGCTGCCAGCTATCTTCACAACTCCGCCCGCAACGCCACTACCGGATCCAGGCGCGCCGCCTTGCTGGCCGGATACACGCCGAAGAAAATTCCCACCGCACCGGCCAGAAACAGTCCCAGAAACACGGCCCACGCCGGCACGGTTGAGGGAAAACCCACCGTCACCGTTATCAGCTTGCCCACGCCGACACCGCCCAGTACGCCGATCGCCCCTCCGGTCAGCGCCATCGATGCGCTCTCAATCAGGAACTGCAGCAGCACGTCGCGCTGCCGGGCTCCCAGCGCCTTGCGCACGCCGATCTCGCGTGTCCGCTCCGTCACGCTCACGAGCATGATGTTCATGATCACCACGCCGCCCACCACCAGCGCGATTGAAGCCAGCCCCAGCACCACATACGTGAAGATCGAGCTGATCTGCTTCCAGATGTCGAGGAACGTGTCGTTGGTTTCAACCTCGAAGTCGTCGGGGGTCCCCGGTCCGTCGTGCCGGCGGATGCGCATGATCACGCGCGCCTCGTCCTGGGCCCGCGTCATGGCGTCGGCGCCGCCCTTGGCGCGCGCGTAGATGTCCACCGAGTCGTTATAGCCGTAAGTCTGCTGGTAGGTGCTGATGGGCGCGGCCACCCAGTTATCTTGCGAGAAGCCCAGCGTCTTGCCCTGCCGCGCGCCCACGCCGATGATCGTGTAGGGAACACCGTCCACGCGGATCTCCTTGCCGATGGGATCGCCCGGCCCCAGCAGGTTATCTACAATGTCGTAGCCCACAATCACGTTGTGGGTGGCGCGGTCCTCGTCGGCCGGCGTAAAGCCTCGCCCCTGGGCAATATCGATATTGTTCAACGAGAGCATCGTCCACGTGTAGCCGCGCACCTCGGTGTTGTTGCTGGAGTGGCCGTTGGCAACAACATTGGTTGACTTGTTCAGCATGGCGCCCACTTCGCTGCAGTCCCCGCAACCCTGGCGCACGGCCTCGTAGTCTTCCATGCGGATGATCTTGCGCTTCTGGAATTTGAAGTATTGCTCGGGCGAGGTGATGATGCTCGACATCCGCGAGATCTCAAAGACATCGGCTCCATACCCTGAGAGCTTGGTGCTCACATACCAGTTCGCGCCGTTCACCAGCGTGATGACCATGATGACTGAAGCCACACCCATCACCACCCCGATGAGGGTAAGAATCGTGCGGAGCTTGTTGGCCCACAACGATTGCAACGCGAGTTTGAAGGCTTCGGTAAAAGGCATAATGCCACTTTCCTGGCCCGGCCGGACGCAGACTTGCCGAGCTGGCGCGCCGGCGCGCTTCCATCAGCTCGATCAAGGGTGTGCCGTATTGTTGCTGACCTGTTCTCTCAGTGTACCGAAACTCCGCTCCGCAGAGATCTCAAACGGCGGTTCTCATTTCTATGGACGGCAAAAACATGCCTCGGCTGCTCTCCGGCCAGCATTTGCCGGCAGTGCCGCCCATCTTTTTTTCTTCCAATGCCGGAAAGATACGCATACCGGTGCTGCGCGGTTCCGTGCTTGCCGGGGCTGGCCAGCCTCCACGCCGTTGAATCATGGGACAATGGAACCAGTGTCCGCCATGACCAACGACAGCATGCAGGAACCCAAGCCCGCCGCTCCAGCCTCCGAACCCGCCCCGGCGTCTATCGCGGAATCCTCCCTCGATTCCGCTTCCACGTCCGAACCTGCCCCGGAATCCCCCTCCGGACCGCCGGAGCCTGCCGCCGAAGAACCCGCCGCGTCCTTTGCCGACGTGCTGCGCGACTTCGAGCGTACCCACTCGCACCACGCCGAGACGGGCGCAAAGCAGTTGGAGGGCACGGTCGTTTCGCTTTCCGCCGACCAGGTATTCCTCGACATTGGCTACAAGATCGAGGGCGTTCTGCCCCGCTCCGCCTTTCCGAACACCGCTGAAGGCGTCAAGCCTGGCGACGTCGTCCCCGTCTCCATCACCGGCCGCAATGAGGAGGGTTACTACCAGCTCTCACGCTTCCGCGTCGCCCAGCCGCGCGACTGGTCCGCTCTCGAAGCAGCGTTTCGTGACAAGCTTGCTGTGGTCGGCACGGTCACCGCCGTCATCAAAGGCGGCCTGAGCGTCGATGTTGGCGTGCGCGCCTTCATGCCAGCCAGCCGCAGCGGAACCCACGACGCCGCCGAGATGGAAGCCCTCGTCGGCCAGCAGATCAGTTGCCGCATCACCAAGCTCGACGTGACCGATGAAGACGTCGTCGTCGATCGCCGCATCGTTCTCGAAGAGCAGGCCCGCGGCCAACTTGAGGCCCGCCGCGCCGCGCTCCAGGCGGGCGACACCATTACCGGCACCGTCCGCACGCTGATGCCCTACGGCGCCTTTGTGGATCTCGGCGGCATCGACGGCCTGCTTCACGTCAGCGACATGAGCTGGAGCCGCGTCCACAAGCCCGAAGACCTGCTCTCCGTTGGCCAGCAGATCCAGGTCCGCATCCTCAAAATCGATCCCGGTAGCAAAAAGATCTCGCTCGGCCTCAAGCAACTCCAGCCCGAACCGTGGCAGACGGTTCCCGAGCGCTACCAGCCCGGCCAGCGCATCTCCGGCGCCGTTACCCGCCTCACCGACTTCGGCGCCTTCGTCGAAGTCGAGCCGGGCGTCGAGGGCCTCATCCATATCTCCGAGATGTCCTGGGCCAAAAAGGTCCGCCACCCCTCTGACCTGCTCAAGCTCGGCGACCGGGTGGACGCGGTCATCCTGGCCATCAAGCCGCCGACGCAAGCTGAAGCGGGGCGCATCTCACTCGGCCTCAAGCAGACTCTCGCCGACCCGTGGCTCGAAGTGCAGCGCAAATTTCCCACCGGCTCGCATATTTCGGGCCCCGTCACCAAGCTGATGAACTTCGGCGCCTTCGTCGAGATCGCCGAGGGCGTCGAGGGCCTGGTCCACATCAGCGAAATCGCCGCGGACCGCCGTCTTCACCACCCCAGTGACGCGCTCCGCGTGGGGCAGGTCGTCCAGGCCCAAGTCCTCGCCATCGACCCCGAGAAGCGCCAGATCAAGCTATCGATGAAGCAGCTTATCCCCACCAGCATCGACGAGTACATCGCCGAGCACAAAGCGGGCGACCAGGTCACCGGCCGTGTCGTCGAGCTGTCGTCTACCTCCGCCGTCGTCGAACTGGGTGAAGGCATCCGCGCGACATCCCGCATCCAATCCGGCAGTAAGCCCGCTGCCACGCCGGATTCCAAATCCGCGGCAGCGTCCGGCCTCTCCGACCTGACCTCGATGCTCCAGGCTCGATGGAAAGGCGCCACTCCCGCCGCATCTGCGCAGCCCGAACCGTTAGCCGAAGGCCAGATCCGTACCTTCAAGATCGCCAAACTGAATACGGAATCCAAAACAATCGAGGTGGAGCTGGCTTAGCAGAGGTCGTTATCACGGATGCCCGGTCGAAAGAAGATGCGTGTCTGCGCTTCTGCGTCCGGATCGTCCAGGCGTCATTCACGACCATCTCCTCTCATCCAGTGCCTGAGCTGAGGCTCCCGCCGAGGCTTCGCGGGAGCAGCCGGAATAAGCAATCCATGAGCAGGATTGAAATACCTGCCCCGGCCAGCGCGCCGAGTCATTCCTCAAAAGCAAATTCGAGGTATATTGGTAGCAAATTCCAAGGATTCGGCGCTGTTTGGGGCGAGCTTGATTGCGCGCGGAAATGGGTTCGCTCCAGATGGAGTCATCGTGGGCTCCCTCGGCTGCCAAAGATCAAAGACGGAGGAAGGCCATGGCTCGAAATTTTCTACGTCTTTCCGGCGCGCTTCTGGTTCCCCCTCTTGGATTCATCGCTCCAGCAATTGCTCGCGCCGGCCAGTGTGAACAATCCACACCCATCGTCATTCAGGAACAGGGTAGTTTCGCAGTGGGTGGCACGGTTACTGCAAGCCCGGGAACTTTCGACCCCAACAACCCATCACCCGCAGGCCAGACCTTCCACGGCGATCACGCCTATGTGTCCTACCAAATCCCCGCGAATGCGCGTAAGTTTCCCCTCGTATTCCTGCACGGCGCGGGACAGTTCTCCAAAACCTGGGAAACGACGCCGGATGGCCGCGAAGGCTACCAGACCATCTTTCTGCGGCGCGGGTTTTCGGTCTATCTGCTCGATCAGCCCCGTCGTGGAAATGCGGGCCGAAGCGCGCAACCCATGACCATCACACCGACGCCCGACGAACAGGAGTGGTATGACAGATTCCGCATCGGCGTGTGGCCCAACTACTTTCCCGGCGTGCAATTCCCGCGCGATCCCGAGTCCCTGAATCAGTACTTCCGCCAGATGACACCGAATACAGGCCCATTCGACCTGGACGTTATCTCCGATTCCATCGCTGCGCTGTTAACGAAGATCGGCCCGGCTATCCTGGTCACCCACTCGCAAGGTGGAGGCCCCGGCTGGTTTACGGCGATGAAGAGCCCGAACGTCCGCGCCATTGTTGCCTACGAGCCGGGAAGCAACTTCACCTTTCCGGAGGGCGAGATACCTCCGCCCATGCCAAGTTCAGCCGCCCCGCTCAAAGATGTGAGCGTGCCCCTCTCGAAGTTCATGGCGCTCACGAAGATTCCCATCGTCATCTACTACGGCGATTACATTCCGGACAAACCGACGGAAAACCCGGGCCAGGATCAGTGGCGTGTGCGCTTTGCCATGGCCCGGCTCTGGCGCGATGCGGTCAACCGCCATGGAGGCGACGTGACGATCGTTCACCTGCCTGAAATCGGCATCCACGGCAACACGCATTTTCCTTTCTCGGATCTCAATAACCTCGAAATTGCCGATTTGATGTCCGCATATCTGAAACAGAAGGGATTGGATTAGCCTTGCAATGACTCTGTGCCTGTCCCCACCCGGGCACATAGCCAGGAAGCGCTTGTGAAGATCGAGGCGGATAACCGGCGGAGGCAAGATGCTAATGCCCAAGGCAAAGATCGGGTAAATACCGCTATCGCCGGATCATTGTTCCTATAAGGCGCCGGAGTGATATGATGGCGCGTTGTTTCATGGAGCGTGTTTCAAGAGTCCGTTTTAAAGCGGGGCGCGACTTCATTCGTGCCGAAAGAGCTTTGTAACGGATCGGGCGTCAGCCCCTTGAACAATCAAAGTTCTCGTCCACTGAGCCATCGTTGAAACACGCTCCAGGAACGAGGAGGATGACTTGAGAAAGGGCATCATATTCGCGATTGCAGGATTGACGCTTCTGGCGGGGTGTAAAAGCCAGCAGGATACGACTAACGTTCCCCTGAAACCCAAATGGCAGGGCGCTCCTTACCATCTATCATTTGACACGCATCCAGCCAAGCCGAACTCGGTGGGCATCACCATTCCGACGATCAAGTACACGGCGAATCCTGAGGCGCTGGAGAGTCGAGCCACCCTTGTGGTGCGATTCGATACATCAGGAATTGCGAAGGATCGGCCGATCATGAACCAGATGGTTATGGCCCCGGTCGATATCTCTGGCGCGGAGGGTGCCCTTTCCGCGGACTACATGGATGCAACCAATAAGGCACTGTCGAAGTTTCTCGAGGCTTACTGCATCAAGGGAAAGGTAAAGATATCCGTGTTGCTTGCCAGGTCGTCGCTCTCCAGCCAGGCCGACGATGCTGAGATCAATGAGAAGAGCCTGTCAGACTGGGTACCGATCGAACTTGTCTTCAAGAACCCTCATCCAAAGTGCTAAGACCTTGAGGGCCGTTTTGAAGAAGTGTTGATTGGCGAGTCGCCTGGCTGCACGGACGCCGCCAGGACAGCCGGTCTGGGGACCGGCGCTACCTTGAAACTGCCTTTCAGATAGATGCGCATTCACCTGATCGTGAACCGGGTCACTGGATACGGCAACGGTCGGTGTACTCCGGGGCTTTGTCAGCTCCAGTAGCTGCGGTCCAGCGTGCGGTATTGGATGGCTTCAGCCAGGTGCGCAACCGTCAGGCTGCCGGCGCCCTCCAGATCCGCAATCGTGCGCGCTACTTTCAGGATGCGGTCATGGGCGCGCGCGGTGAGACCCTGCTGCTGCATGGCGCGCTCCAGCAGCCGCTCGGCGTCGGGGCTCAACTCGCAGTAGGCCCGGATCTGCCGCGTCGTCATCTGCGCATTGGCGTGGATTTTTTCGCCGGCGTTGCGGAAGCGCTTTCGCTGTCGCTCGCGGGCATCCATGACACGGGCGCGAATCTGTGACGAACCCTCGGCGGCCGCGCCACCGCGCAGTTCCTTGTACTGAACCGCCGGCACCTCGATGTGAATGTCGATGCGGTCCAGCAGCGGCCCGGAGATCTTGGCCACATAACGCTGGATCATGGGCGGGGTACACATGCACTCGCGCGACTTGTCGTTGAAGAAGCCGCACGGGCAGGGGTTCATGGCAGCCGCGAGCATAAAGCGCGCCGGAAAACTAAGCGACATGGAAGCGCGCGCGATGGTGACGTTGTGGTCTTCGAGGGGCTGGCGCATCACTTCGAGCACGTTGCGCGGAAACTCCGGCAACTCGTCGAGAAAGAGCAGGCCATTGTGCGCCAGCGATACCTCGCCGGGCCGCGGCACGATGCCCCCGCCGATCAGTCCCGCGTCGGAGATGGTGTGGTGCGGGGAGCGGAAGGGCCGTTGCGTAACCAGACCCGCGCCCGCGTCGAGTACGCCGGCTACGGAATGAATCTTCGTGGTTTCAAGCGCCTCTTCGAAACTGAGCGGGGCGAGGATTGAGGGCAGCCGCTTGGCCAGCATGGTTTTGCCGGAGCCGGGCGGGCCGATCATCAGAATGTTGTGGCTGCCGGCCGCCGCTACTTCCAGAGCGCGCTTGGCGGTCTGCTGGCCACGCACATCGCAGAAGTCCACGGGGAATTGCTCCAGCCTTCCGAGCAATTCCGCAGTAACTACGCGATAAGGCTCGCGCTGGATCACGCCGACCACCGCGCTGTTGAGCAACTCGATGACATCGAGCAGGGAAGAGACGGGATAGATGTTCACGCCCTCGACGACCGCGGCCTCGGCGGAATTGGCCGCGGGCAGGATCAGATTCGGGATACCTTTCTCGCGCGCCAGAATGGCGACGGGCAGCATGCCGGGAACTGGACGCACGCTGCCGTCCAAGCCTAACTCGCCAACCATCAGAAATCGGCCGACGTCGCTGCATTGCAATGCGCCGTAGGCGCCGAGAATGCCGACAGCGATGGGCAGATCGAAGCCGGAGCCTTCCTTCTTCAGGTCAGCCGGAGCAAGGTTGATGGTGATAAAGGTGGGTGGAATCGTGTAGCCCGAGTTCTTGATGGCGGCGCGCACGCGGTCACGGCTTTCGCGCACGGCGGCATCAGGCAGCCCCACAGTGTGGAAGACATCCTTGTCAGCAACGACACCGCTATAGTCCACCTCGACATCGATGAGGTTGGCGTCGATTCCGTAAACAGCCGCGCTGAGAGCCTTGAAAAGCATGGTTGGAGGATTGAAGCGAGTGTAACAGAAGCGATGAACAGGAAAAAAGGAACGGCCCCCGATTCCGGCGCGGAAGCGGGATGCCGGATGCTTTTCGCGTGGGGGCGCGTCTGCTTGATGGCGCCGAGAGTGATACGGACAGAGCCGTTCCTTACGCCTGATTTCTTTCGGGCGTGGCTTGCCACATTTCATGCAATAGGCTCGAAACCCGCATGAAATCGCATGATGAGAGCATTTGCGCCTTTTACTTTGCCGGCCGTGCGCGCCTTGTGATCACGCACGGAAGAAGGAAAAGCGCGGTATCACTCGCAGATTTTTGATGAAGACATTTACGTCAGCCGTTTCCGTGAGGCGCTATTCACGTCACGTTCGCTCCGCATTGGGATTTCGAATCGCGATTGCGCGCCGATGGTGTTGCATCTTTTTTTACATTTGTGTCGTTTTTTTCTTGACACCGAAGCTACATGAATCTATACATTCTTCAACTGCAGTGTAAACATTGCAGACTCGATGCAACCCATCGAAAAGGGAGAATAGGAAAATGGCAACGAAAAAGGCAGCCAAAAAGGCACCCGCGAAGAAGGCCGCAAAGAAGGCGGCGAAGAAGAAGTAGCGGTACCTACAACCAAAAGGCAGCACTGAGGGGAACGCTTCAAGCGTTCCCCTCAGTGTTTGTGCGCAGTGATGAGCGCGGGCCGGGGTTCCGGATATTTGCGCCGGTCCTGTACGCGGCGCGGTCATCGACCGGCGCAGGAACCTGCTCCCGGCGATGTTGGATAGAAGAAACCGTTGCGCTGGAGCCGCTTTGGAATACGGCAAATGCAAAACCGCTGTAGACTTCTCATCAGAAGAAGTGCCGGGAGGGAAAGATGACCCGCCGCCGCTGGATTGCTGAACATTGGGATGAAGCCACCGCCACGATCGTGGGTGCGCAGGCGCAACATCTGGCGCAGGTGTTGCGCGCTCAGCCCGGCATGGAGGCCGACGTAGTCGCGGGCGGCCACGTCTTTCATGCCGAGGTGGCCGCGATTGCCCTCAACGGAGAAGCGAGCCAGGTCCGCTTCAACCTGATTGCCGAGGTCGAAGCCGAACCCGCGTTACCAGTAACATTAGTCATGGCCGTTTTTAAATTCGATCGCATGGAATGGGCAATCGAGAAAGCTACAGAGCTTGGAGTTGCCGAGGTGGCCCCGGTGATCGCGCGGCGCACGGAGAAGCACTTGGCGCAAGCCGCGGCAAAGCGTGCAGAGCGATGGCGCCGCATCGCGCGCGAGGCCGCGCAGCAGTCGCGCCGATCCGATGTTCCTCGCATTCAGGACCCGGTGCCGCTGGCTACGCGCGTCCGTGCCGCGGCTTCGGCTACGCGCATCGTGCTTGCCGAACAGGAGCGCACCATTACGCTGTGCTCCTTAATGGACGAAGCGGTAAAGGCGGCCGGAGACGAAATGCCCACGATAGAGATCGCTGTCGGCCCCGAAGGCGGATGGGCTCCGGCGGAAGAAGCGTTGTTCGACGCCAATGGCTGGCGTGCCGCCTCGTTGGGTCCGCGCATCTTGCGGGCGGAGACCGCCGCCATCTCCGCCCTTGCAGTTGTCGCTTCCTGCCTGGAGTGAGGGCGCGGGCACAAAGGCAGCGTTTGCGTGAGACGGCCGCGGATCATGAAGAGCCTTTGGTGGGGCCGGTCGGAATTGATGGCTTCTCAACTATCGTCAAAAAGAGGGAGCACAGACGCTCTAAAGGGAGAGACCTCTCATGAAAGGTATGGTAATCCGAGGGAGCGCAGGCTGCGCCTTGTTCGTTCTCCTGCTCGGCTGCTCGTCTGCCAATAAGCCTACCAGCGAAAACTTCATCAAGGCTCTGAATGCCTACTACCTGGACCACGATGACTGCCTCTTTCCGCAAGGCGAGAGGTTTCCTTATGAAATCGCGCTCGGAGCCAATTCCACACAAGACGAAAAACAGATGGACGCGCTGACGGATGCCGGTTTGTTGACCCGGGTGAAAGATCTCACGATTCACGTGGAGAGGTATTCGTTGAATGCTCCCGGGAAGCGATTCGCACCGCGATTCTGCTATGGCCATCGCGAGGTCAAGGGTATCGTCAGCTTTACTCCTCCGGCGCCACGCCATGGCTTCACGGAGACGATCGTGACGTATCAATACATGATGCGGGATGTTCCGGTGTGGGCGAAGTCAGATGCATTGATGGCGGCATTCCCTGAGCTGGGAAAATCTCTGAGCGCGTCGCCTTCGGATCAAGCGACGCTGGCGACCGTCGGGGCCGGCTGGCACGTTCCCGAGTAGGTAATTCCCGGTACAAATCCTGTGCCGCGGAGATACCCAGAGGGTACGATGCCGCACCTAACCGGCTCTATGGTGTTGTGCTTCAGATTGTTAGGGGTGTATGGTGGGCGCTGCAGGATTCGAACCTGCGACTTCCACCGTGTGAAGGTGGCACTCTACCGCTGAGTTAAGCGCCCCGGCAAGGCCTGAAACAGCCGCGCCAGCGGTGCATCCTGTAGGTTAGAGTAACACCAGCAGGGCTTTACGGCCAAACCGGGGGGCCGATCCCTGGAACGGCCTCAGTTCCTGAATCCGACGATGCGCTTGAGAGCCAGACCGACGCGAAAGGGGGACGAAAATCCACCCAGGGGTGAGCTGCCGCTCCGGCAGGACACCGGTCCCAGCGACGCAGAACTGGGAGCTTCCGGCCTTGCGGACGCGGATTGCGAGCGAAACGATGCACTGGATACGCAACCTTTCGACGGGGGCCGGGTTGAAGAAGGTATGGCGACCATGGTCCTGGACAATCCGGCCCTGGGAGCGGGTTCGGTTAACCGGCCGGGCTTGAGACAGGGGCCGCAGCCAGGCATGGATGCCGCAGGTGACGCGGCTACGATGCTGCGAGTGGCCGCGGGCGACGAGTCGGCGTTCAATTTCCTGGTAGCAAAGTATCACCGGCCGATAGTTCATTTTCTGTTCCGGATGGTGCACAACCAGGGGATCGCAGAAGAATTGGCGCAGGAGGTGTTTCTCCGCGTCTATCGTTCCAGAGAAAGCTACCGGGCGGAAGCGAAGTTCACGACCTGGCTTTACCGGATTGCCACAAACCTGGGAGTGAATTACGCACGCGATACCCGGCGCGAGCGTGGAGCACAGACTCTTTATCTGGACGCTCCGGATGAAGAAACCGGGACGCTCCCGGATGTAGCCGACGAAGCTCCGACGGTAGAACAGAGCTTGTTGCGCGAGGAGCGCATGGCCGCGATACGCAAGCACGTAATGGAGCTGCCCGAACGGCAGCGCATGGCGGTGCTGATGCACAAGTATCAAGGACTGGATTACCGGCAGATCGGTGAGGTGCTGAAGCTCAGCGAGTCCGCGACCAAGTCGCTGCTCTTCCGCGCCTACCAGACGCTGCGGGACAGATTGAAGGATTTTGTGTAAGCAGGATGAAGCCGGATTGCACCGGCAGGGAATGGGGGTATCAATGAGACTGAGAAAGAACAAGTGCGTTGGAATGGAATCGAAGCTGGCCGAACTGCTGCTCGATCCGGGTTCGGCGCCTGCCAAGGTTCAGACACACGTTGCAGAGTGCGATCGTTGCCGGAATGAGTTGGCGGAGTTGAAGAGCACCATGGCGTTGCTGGATGCCTGGGAGGCTCCGGCGCCAAACCCCTACTTCCTTACCCGCATGGAAGCGCGCATGCGGGAAGAACGCGAGGCCACCCCGGCTGGCTGGCTGGCGCGCAGGATTGTGCGGATTCGCGACAGCTTCGCCTACGGGCCGCGCATGCGGCTCCGCCCGGTGGCGGCGATGGCTCTGACGGGAGTGTTGCTTGTCGGCGGCGGCACGTATCTTGGTATTACGAATTGGAACCATCCCATCCAGCCCGCCGGACAGACCGCCGTCGTGCATGATTTGCAGACAATGGAGAACAACGCGCAACTGCTGGATCAACTGGAGGCACTTTCGAACAACGATAATAACGGGGATTGAAGCATTTTAGGAGTCGCTGGAGAGCGAATGCGATGCTGCGGAGCGGGCGCAATCGGGAGGGATCGCCAAGCTTCCGGCACCCAGATGACATCGCATCAATTCTTAAGGATTTGTGGGGATTCGCACCTTTTGGCCGGTTGGCCGTGAGAGATGATTGTGACTTGGACATCCAATGCGGGAAAGATACGCCTGGTTGCCGGGGCGGTGGTGTTCCTTGTCCTTTGTCTGCTTACCTCTATGGCCGCGGGCCAGCGCCGGGGTTCGTTCCGCTCCGCTCACCCTCCGATGAGGAACTATGCCTTCGCGCGCAATCGGGCTGGGCGCCCGCAGAATCAAGGCCGGCGGGCGCAACAGTCTCAGCGCCAGCGCCAGCAACGGCAAACCCAGCCGCAACAGCCCCCGCCCCAGCAGCGTCAGGGCCGGCGGAATCAGCCCACGCCGCAGGGGAATACGCCGCAGCGCCCGGCCGGCAGTTATCCCGGCGCTGGCGCGCGCCCGCCATACCAGGGCGGGGCTCCCTCCAATTCACGCTCGCCTGGCTCTGCGCGTGCGCCTTATATCCCTGGCGCGGCTCCGCCGGGTCACTTGGGTGACTGGCTTAACCGGCACGGGAACCTCCCGATTCAGCAGCAGGAACAACTGCTAAGTCGCGACCCCAGCTTCAATCGCCTTCCGCGCGCCGACCAGCAGCGGCTGATGCAACAGTTGCACAAGGTGGACCAGATGCCGCCGGCGGAAAGAGAGCGGCGGCTGGCGCGCAACGAAGCGATCGAACACCTTTCGCCCCAGGCGCGCGCCAACCTGGCTCTCTCCGAACGCCGCTGGAACGCCCTGCCCGCCGATCGGCGAGGTCTCATGAAACAGGCCTTCCAGAATTTGCGAGATGTTCCTCCCGACCAGCGTCAGATGGTGCTTAACTCAGAGCGCTATCGCAATGCCTTTACTCCCGACGAGCGTGGCATCCTTTCCAATTTTCTGAGCGTGGAACCATACCAGCCCCAGCACTGAGGTTGCGCGATCACGCACTGGCGCGATACGTCCGGGAGTGAATAGACTGGCCGCATGGCATTGAAGTTCACCACATCCTACATTGACGACTCGCTGACACTATTCCGGTATTACAAACAGTTGGCCGACCGCGCCATGGAGCAGGTCACCGACAAGCAGTTGTACGCCGCGCTGGACGAAGAGGCCAACTCGATCGCAGTCATCGTGAAACACATGGCGGGGAACATGCGCTCGCGGTGGACAGATTTTCTGACCAGCGACGGCGAGAAGCCGGATCGTGATCGCGACAGCGAATTCGTTGATCCACCGGCGTCGCGCAAGGCTCTACTCGATGCATGGGAAAGCGGATGGGCGATTCTCTTCCAGGCACTGGAACCGCTTACCGATGCGGATCTCGGGCGTACCATCACCATCCGCGGCGAAGCGCATTCGGTCATGCAGGCCATCAATCGTCAACTCGCCCACTATGCGCATCACGCAGGCCAGATTGTACTGCTCGCAAAACATTTTGCGCGCGGCCACTGGCAGTCGCTCAGCGTGCCGCGCAATGCCTCGGCGGAGTTCAATCGGAAGGTGGCCGCAGGCGAGGCGAGTCAAAGGTAAGCAGAGCTGACCGGAGCCGTGCGTTGCCTTGCCGGCCGGGCCGGCCGATTCGCGCAGGCCGGGTTGAGCTGTACGCGGCTGCCCATCGCCAGTCGGCCCTAAGTTACAATCGAAGTAAGGCTAAGGCCAGATTTTTTGCGGTGTTGACCGCAGATAGAGCGAGGAGTTTCAAGGCTTATGGCGATTCCCGCCACTCAATTGCGTCCGGGCATGATTATCAAGCACAACGACCAGCTGCATCTGGTCTTCAAGGTGGAGCACCGCACGCCCGGCAACCTGCGCGCCTTCATCCAGGCCAAGCTGCGCAATCTCAAGTCTGGCGCGATGTTCGAGCATCGCTTCCGCTCCGCCGACGCCATCGAAAAAGTCGTCGTGGATGAGGTCCCCATGGAGTTCCTCTACTCGGACGGCGACGACTACTACTTCATGAACCCCGAGAATTATGAGCAGACCGTGCTGAAGAGTTCCACGCTCGGCGATGCGGTCGAGTATCTTACGTCCAACCTGCAGATCCGGGTCAGCTATCATGACGGCCAGGCCGTGGGCATCGAGTTGCCGTCGTCGGTGGAACTGACGGTTGTCGAAACCGAGCCCGGCCTCAAGTCGGCCACCGCCTCCAGCGTCACCAAGCCCGCCAAGACGGAAACCGGACTCGTGGTCCAAGTCCCGCCTTTCATCAACGAAGGCGAGAAGATCCGCGTGGATACGAGTGAGGGCGCGTATCTGAGCAGGGCGTAATTCTGGCACCATCAAGACTTCAAAACCATCGCCTTCGGGCGATGGTTTTTTCATAAAGTTTTGAGGATTGCGCGAAATGCATCGGCCCGCTTCCCATGACGAGGAGCGGGCCGATGCTTTGTTGCAGATTTATGCTTGCGGGTTACGCTTTCGCGGAAGTGAGCGCACCCAGGTCGGCGGCCATCTTCTCGGTGCTGAAGGCTTCGAGGATGTCGCCCTGCTTCAGATCCCCGAAGTTGGCGATGCCGATGCCGCACTCCATGCCGTTGGTCACTTCGCGGGCATCGTCCTTGAAGCGTTTGAGCGAGCCGATCTTGCCTTTAAAGAGCTGCTCGCCGCCACGCATGACCTTCACCTCCGCGTCACGGCGGATGACTCCGTCCTGCACGCGGCAGCCAGCAATGGTGCCAACCTTCGGTATCCTGAAGATGTTGAGGACTTCGGCGCGGCCAAGGTAGTTCTCCTTGTAGGTAGGTTCGAGCAGGCCCAGCATGGCCAGGCGAATCTCATCCTGCAGCTCGTAGATGATGGAGTGCAGACGGATCTCGATGCCTTCCTGCTGTGCCAGCTCCGCAGCCTTGCGCTCGGGGCGCACGTTGAAGCCGATGATGATGGCGTTGGAGGCCGTGGCGAGCAGCACATCGCTCTCGGTAATGGATCCGACACCGGAGTGGATGACCTTGATGCGCACCTTCTCGGTGGACATCCTGGCCAGCGAGTCGGCGAGGACTTCGACCGATCCGGTGACGTCGCCCTTGATGATGAGCGGGAGGTCTTTGACGCCGGCTTGGCGAATCTGTTCGGCAAGGCCTTCGAGGGAAACGCGTGAGCTCTTGGCCAGTTGCGCTTCGCGCTCCTTCATGCGGCGGTATTGTGCGATGCCCTTGGCCTTGTCGCGGTCGGCTACCACGAGGAAGGTGTCGCCGGCGTCGGGAATGGATTCGAGGCCGAGGACTTCGACGGGCGTGGAGGGACCGGCTTCTTCCAGGGCGCGGCCGCGGTCGTCGAACATGGCGCGGACCTTGCCAAAGGTATTGCCGACGATATAGCTGTCGTTTAAGCGCAGCGTTCCATCCTGGACCAGCACGGTAGCGACGGCTCCTCGGCCGCGGTCGAGCTTGGCTTCGAGCACGGAGCCGACAGCCTTGCGGCCGGGAGTGGCTTTGGGAGCCTTGATATCGGAAACCAGGCAGATCATCTCGAGCAGCAGGTCAAGGTTGAGGCGCTTCTTGGCGGAGACTTCGACGAAGACGGTGCCTTCGCCGCCGCCTGCCCATTCCTCGGGAATCAAGCCGCGGTCGGCCAACTGCTTCTTGACGCGGTCGGGGTTGGCCTCGGGCTTGTCGATCTTGTTGACGGCCACGATGATCGGCACCTCGGCGGCCTTGGCGTGGTCGATCGCTTCCAGGGTCTGCGGCATGACGCCGTCGTCAGCAGCCACGACGATGACCACGATGTCTGTGACCTTGGCGCCACGGGCGCGCATGCGCGTAAAGGCTTCGTGCCCCGGGGTATCGAGGAAGACGATCTCGCGCCCGGAGGCCGGTGAGCCTTCCTTGGCGAACTTCACTTTGTAGGCGCCGATGTGCTGCGTGATGCCGCCAGCCTCGCCCGCCGCCACGTCCGTCTCGCGAATGGCGTCGAGCAGCGAGGTCTTGCCGTGATCGACGTGACCCATGACAGTGACCACGGGAGCGCGCGGCACTTCGAGCTCGTCGAGGTTCTCGGCTTCGAGAACCTCTTCGATGGCCTGGTTGGCGATCTCCTCTTCGTAACTGATGACGGATGCGGCAGCGCCGAATTTGGCGGCCACGTCCTTGACCATCTCGGCGTCGAGGGACTGGTTGACGGTAACGAAGACGCCGCTCATCAGCAGGCTGGCGATCAGATCCTTGGCGCGGATGCCGAGCTTTTCCGCCAGATCCTTGACGCTGATGCCTTCAGTGACCGTGATTTCACGAGAAATCGGCAGGGGCTCGGTACCCATTTGCATGCCGCCGTAACGCGGAGGCGGCACAAAGCCCTTCATCGGGCCTTCCTTGGTCTTCGGATACTGCTGCTGGCCGCGCCCGCGGCCCTTGGAGGGGGCGCGTTGCGCGCGGGGCGCTTCAGCCATGGGCGGAGCGCCACCAGCGCCAGGACGCGGTCCACCAAAGCCTCCTGGACGGGGTCCGAAGCCCGGGCGGGCGCCAAAGCCGGGACGAGCGCCGGGACCGCCTGGGCCGGTAAAGCCTCCCGGAGCGGTTCGGGTAGGATGCTTGGGGCGCGGTCCTCCGGCGTACTGGCCGGGGGCCGACGCGCCTCCGGGTCCGCGGCGAGGGAAGCCGCCAGCGCCACCCGCGGGCCTGCGATCAAAGATTGGCTTACCGCGTTGAAGGACAGCACCCGGAGCCAGGTTCCCTGTTGCCGCCATTGGGGGAGCTGGAGGCGGGGTAGGCGCTTTGTATACGGGACGGGGACCAGTCTGCGGCATGACCATACGGCGAACAGGCGCAGGCGGTGCGGTTGGGACCGGAGCTGAAGGCAGCGACTGCTCAGCTTTCACTGCTGGAGCAGCGGCAGCGGCTGGAATCTCCTTCTCCACGGGCAGAGCCGGAGGCTCGGCAGCTACCGCTGGAGCTGGTGCGGGGGGTTCAGGCACAACGGCTGGCGGCTCGGCAGGTTCACTCACGGTGACCGGCGCGGGCGGAGGTGGCGGCACGACGGCCACGGGCGGCTGGGCGGCTGCGGCAGCAGGCTTCTCGATAGCGCGCGGCTGCTCCTCGGGCTGCGCGGCCGGTACTGCAGGCTTCACCACGACCGGCGCGGCGGGGGGTGTAACCACAACGACCGGACGCGGCGCGGCAGCCGCGGAGCGCGGCGCCGCGGCTGCCGCCGGAGCTTTGGCCACAACAGGGCTGGCAGGGGGATGTGAGGCAATGGCTGGCGGATGCGAAGGAGGAGCGACGATGGGCGGCGCGGACCTGGGCTGGGGAACGATCCGGCGTGGCTCAGGGCGAGCAGGCGCCGGCGGCGCTACTGCAACGGCGGGCTGAGGCGCCGGCCGGGCAGCAGGCTTGGCCGCCTGCACTGCCGGCGGCCTTGCCGAAACATGCTTCTGACGCGCCTCTTCTTCCTCTTCCTTTTTCTTGGCCAGAATAGCTTTTAGAACGTCGCCGGGCTTGGATATATGCGAGAGATCAATTTTGGGTGCGATGGTTTGCGGGGAACGCGCGGACGCAGCAGTCGCGTTGCCTGCAGGCCGAGCCCCATGCGCAAAATACGCGCGCACTTTCTCCGCTTCGTGCTCCTCGAGCGAACTGGAATGGGTCTTGCCGCTGCCCAGCCCGAGCTCCGCCAACGCGTCAAGAACCTCACGGCTCTTGATTTCCATCTCGCGCGCCAGATCGTTAATTCGAATCTTACTCATCCGCCTCTTTTCGAAATGTGCTACCCAAAGCCTCTTAGTCGCTCATAGCTACCTCATGGCAATGGCCGCTCTTCATTCTTGCATCATCGTCGAATTGGCCTAAAAGGAGCGAGCGCATCTTACGCGCCGCCCTCCCGGCCTGCCTGATCGTTCTCACTTGCCTGCGCGCCTTCCGGCTCCGTATCGCCGAAGGCATTCGCCGCTTCCGCCTCGTCGGCGGGAGTTGCCGCGGCTTCGGGCTGCGCTGCACCTTCCGCTCCGGCATCAGCCACAGCCGCTTCGTTTTCACCCGCAGCCAGTTGAGCGGTTTGCGCTTCAGATCCTTCCGCTCCCGCTAACGGCGCCTGCCCCTCTTCGCCTTCCACAAAGTGGCCGAAGTAGTGGCGCACGGCCACGCTGATTTTTTCCAGGGTCTTTTCGCCGATGCCTGGAATCTCCTCGAGTTGTTCGGGGGTCATGTCAGCCAGCCCCTCAACGGTAGTGACTCCGGCAGCGATCAGCTTCTGAATAATGCCGTCACCCAGCTCGGTGACCTGCTCAATCGGCGTGGTGGGTCCACCGGAAAGCGCCTGCATCTGCTGCTCGACTTCCTGGCGCTTCTCTTCTTCGCTCTTGATGTCGATCTTCCATCCCAGCAGCTTGGCGGCCAGACGGACGTTTTGGCCTTTCTTGCCGATCGCCAGCGAAAGCTGCGTGTCGTCTACGATCACTTCCAACTGCTTTTCGCCCAGATCGGAAATTGAGACGCGACTGACTTTGGCTGGCTGCAAAGCCTTTTCAGCGAACGTCGTGATCTCGTCGCTGTACTCAATGATGTCGATCTTCTCGCCGCGCAACTCGCGGATGATTGACTGCACGCGCATGCCCTTCATGCCTACGCAAGCGCCCACCGGGTCTACATCCTTGTCGCGGCTTTGCACGGCGATCTTGGTGCGCTCGCCGGCTTCGCGGGCAATGGCTTTGATGACGACGGTGTTGTCGTAAATCTCGGGAACCTCGGACTGGAAGAGATTCTGGACCAGTTCCGGCGCGGCGCGCGAGACGACCACCTGTGGCCCCTTGGCGGCGCGATCCACCTTGAGCAGCACCACGCGCACGCGCTCGCCCACTGAGAACTGCTCCAGGCGCGACTGCTCCCGGCGCGGGCAGCGGGCCTCGGCCTTGCCGAGGTCGAAGATAATGTCCTGGCCCTCGACGCGCTTTACGGTCGCGGTGAGAACTTCCTTTTCGCGGTGAGCGTACTCATTGAAGACGGTGTCGCGCTCGGCTTCGCGGACTTTCTGGAAAATGACCTGCTTGGCCAGTTGGGCGGCAATGCGGCCTAGTGGACTGGTATCGCGATAGAGGCGAATTTCGCTGCCCACCTCGGCTCCGGGCGCCAGTTCCTGGGCTTCGGCCAGAGTGATCTGGTTCAGGGGATCCTCAATCTGATCCTCATCTGCAACAACGGTCTTATAGACGTAAGCCGTAATTTCACCAGTTTCTCTGTTCAGCTCCCCGCGCATGTTCTCCTGGGTCTTGTAATACTTACGCGTGGCCAGGGCAATGGCCTCTTCAACGGCTCCGACAACAATGCCGGGGTCGATCCCCTTCTCCTGGCTCAGGAGTTCGATGCTCTGGTACAAAGCGCTGGTGGCCATACTCCCTACTCTCTCGTCTTGATATTGCGCGCTCGGGTCTACAGGCCCGGCGCCGCAACGTGCTTATATGTGGGACGCGGGACCGGGCAACAAGGAAGACAGGCACATCTGGATTGATTCATCCGTCAGATTTCCGTTTTCTCTTTTTCTTCCCTAACCCATTTATCCCTGTCCTTCAAATCTCTGGCGTCAGATGCGCCTTTTCGATGTTGTCAAAGGCAATCTCCACCGTACTCACGCCAGCCTTGCGGCTCTTGCTGTTCTGCTTCACTGCCCCCAGATCCAGGGTGATCGTTCTGCCGACCGCTGACTCTGGTTCCGGTGAAGCAACCAACCGCCCGTGCCAATGGCGATTGTTGCGGATGGGCTCAAATGTCTGCACCTTCACCAGACAGCCCGCAAACCGTACGAAGTCTTCCGGACGCGTTAACTTGCGGTCCAGGCCCGGAGAACTGGCCTCAAGCGTATATCCAGTGCCGGAAACCAGGTCTTCCACGTCCAGCAGCACTCCAAAATCCCGGCTGAAGCTGGCGCAATCTTCATGGGTAACGCCGGAGAGCTGCTCGACAGACAATCTGCCTTCCATCAGCCGCTCCGGAAGGCCCTCTTCCCCAGCCTCGATGGCCGCCTTGAGCCTTGCCCTGCCTTCGGCGTTCTTCTCGAGAAAGACCCGGAGGATACGCTCCTTTGCCGGGCCGGCGAACTCGATGTCCACCACGTCCAGCCCGTGTGAAGCGGCCACCCTTGCCGCCGCCGATCGGATTTCCTCCAGCCTGACCGCCATCGTTCCTATGCCGTCCTGGGGCGACCGACCTTCCCCGGAATCAGCCCTTGAAATTTGCTGCAAATAAAAAGTGGGCTCTGAGCCCACTCATCTCTCCGCCAGCCGGTGCGTTCACGGTCGCTCAGGCGGACAAACGCGTCTGCCACTTTAGGATACGGCGATTTGAGGAGAAATTCAACGGGGAGCCGTTGAAAAGCGCATTATCAACGCGGCTGGAAGGGCAAGCGAAAGCATGGCAGGCGGCCGGTGAGCGTTCACAGCGCTGAAGTTGGCCGGTTTCCGCCGGCCGATCCAAATAATGGGGTCCACAGCCAGCCACATTCTGGCCGGATGCTAGACTTGAGTGTAGTATTATGCCGGTTTCGTGCCCTTCTCATTCGCCTGTCATGCCTTCTTCCGCCGAGACTCCCGATCCTCGCACTGCGTTGCTGGAGGGTGCCGCACAGGCTGCTATCAGTTATCTGGCGGAGGAGGATACCCGCCCGGTAGCTCCGCGGCCGGAAGCGTTGACGGCGCTGGATGCATTGCGGGCTCCGCTTCCGGAAGAGCCGACGAGCGCCAAAGATGTCTTACATTTGCTGGACACTTATGGCTCGCCGGCCACAGTCGGCAAAACGGGTGGACGCAACTTCGGCTTTGTGAACGGCGGGTGCCTGCCGGCGGCGCTGGCGGCGAGCTGGCTGGTGAGCACATGGGACCAGAACGCGGCTTTCTTTGTGCAATCGCCGGCGGCCATCACAATGGAAGAAGTTGCCCTGGAGTGGGTTCGGCAACTGCTGGGTCTGCCGGAGGAAACAGCTGGAGCGGTCGTGACCGGCGCCACCATGGCCAACTTTACCGCGCTGGCTGCGGCCCGGCACGCGCTGCTGGAGCGCGCTGGCTGGAATGCGGATGACGACGGCCTCTTTGGCGCGCCACCGATCACGGTTGTGGTGGGCGCGGAGGCTCATGCTTCCGTCGCCAAGACTCTGGGCATGCTCGGGATGGGGCGCAAGCGGGTTGTGCGCGTACCGGTGGATGGACAGGGACGCATGCGGGCCGATGCGCTGCCCCGCCTGGATGAGCGGACGATTCTCTGCCTCCAGGCCGGCAACGTAAATACAGGAGCCTTTGACCCGGCGGCAGAGATTTGCCCGATTGCGCGGGCGGCTGGAGCGTGGATTCACGTGGATGGAGCTTTCGGGCTGTGGGCCGCCGCCTCGCCTGCATACCGGTGGCTCACCGAGGGCTTTGAACAGGCCGATTCCTGGGCCACTGACGCGCACAAGTGGCCCAACGTCGGTTATGACTGCGGCATTGCCATGGTGCGCGATGCTGCCGCGCTGCGCGGAGCCATGTCGATCCAGGCCTCTTACCTGGCCCTGGGCGACCACCGCGAGCCCTCCGACTACAATCCGGAGCTTTCGCGCCGCGCCCGCGGGGTGGAACTGTGGGCTGGATTGCGCTCGCTCGGGAAGAAGGGAATGGCGGAGATCGTAGAGCGAACCTCGCGCCACGCGCAGCGCTTCGCTGACCGGTTGCGTGCCGCCGGTTACGAAATTCTGAACGATGTGGTCGTCAACCAGGTGCTGGTGTCATTCGGCTCTGCGGAGAAAACACTGCGGACGATCGCACGCATCCAGAAGGATGGAACCTGCTGGTGCGGTTCAACCGTCTGGCAGGGACACACCGCCATGCGCATCAGCGTGTCGTCATGGGCCACCAGCGACGACGACGTGGAACGCAGCCTGGCGGCAATGCTCCGTGCGGCCGAGGGGTAGACCAGGAAGATTATTCGGCTGCGCGCGGACCGCGAGACA
>JAJZVZ010000124.1 GCA_021846945.1 Acidobacteriota bacterium
TGCGTGAATCGCGTGGAGGAAGGCTTCTTTTCAAACCATCTGGCCGATCTACCCGACATGCCCGTCGGCGGCACGATTGAAATCCATGGGCCGCACGGGCATTTTGTCCTGCACGAACCTGTCACCGACTCGATCCTGATAGCCACCGGCACTGGCGTCGCCCCGATGCGCGCGTACTTGCAGTGGCTCTTCCCTGAGAACGGCGAGGACCGCAGTCAGGGCAAAGATATCTGGCTGGTCTACGGCACGCGCTACGAGACCGACATTTACTACCGTGAAGAGTTTGAGGAGTTGGCTCGGCGCAAGCCCAATTTCCACTACCTGCCCACGCTCAGCCGCGCTCAGGAAAGCTGGACCGGCCTGCGCGGCCATGTGCAGGAGCATATTACCCGCATCGTCAAAGAGCGCGCCGAACGCCTCGGCCAACCATTGCCGCAACCGCCGGTCGATCCCGCAACTCCCGCTGCACAGTTGAACTTCGACATCTACGCCTACATTTGCGGACTCAACTTTATGGTTTCCGGCGTGCGCGAATTGCTTACCGGCTTCGGCTGGCACAAGAAACAGATCGTCTTCGAGCGCTACGACTAGAGCCCGATCTGCTACAGGTTGAATAATTCTTTCAGGCGCTTGGTCTGTGCGCGGCTCACAGGGATCTCCGTCTGCTGCTTGTCATTCATGCGCAGTTGATAGCTGGACTTGAACCACGGAACGACCTCACGGATCTGGTCGATATTCACGACGAAGCCGCGATGCGCGCGCCAGAACCGGGCAGGGTCCAGCAACTCCATGAGCTCCTCAAGGGTACGGCATTTCGATTGTCCCTCGAAGCTTCGCGTAACAATACGGATCACGCCTTCGTCGATGGCCGCGAAACATATCTCCGCCTGGTTTACCAGCAGCAACCGGCTCTGTGCCTGCACCACCAGCTTGGCCGGCTGCGTAGCCCGCGCCGCGCCCTGCGGAGCATTGAGCAGCCGCAATAACGCATCGAGCTGCGATTCAATCGGATACTCCTGCTGCGCCCCGGCATTTGCGCCCGCTGGAGCCGAAGTTCCCCCTGCCATCCGCCCCTTCACCCGCTCCAAAGCCTGCGCCACGCGGACACGATCGAATGGCTTGAGCAGGTAATCGACGGCATTCACGTCAAAGGCGCGCACGGCGTACTGATCATATGCGGTGGCAAAGATAATCTGCGGCAGCGGAGCGACGTTTACCCCACTCCCCGACCCAGCCTTGACTTGGTGGCGGTCCATCAGCCGCTGCAGCACCGCGAAGCCATCCAGACCCGGCATCTGCACATCGAGGAAGACGAGGTCGGGCTGGCATTCCTCGATCAGATTTACCGCCTCGATGCCGTTGCCTCCCTCGCCCACGACTTCGACTCCGCCCACCGCTTCCAACAGATACTTAAGCTCCTCGCGGGCTAGTTGTTCGTCGTCGATGATCAGCGCGGAGATGGACATGCAACCCAAAGTCTTGATTGTAGGAGGAGGCATTCACACGGGTCAATTTCCGTGCCGTATTTCTCTCACTTCTTCTTACTGTCCCGACATGCGGCTCAATGCCTCCTGCTGCGCTTCGGCAAGGCGCTTGGCCGCCGTCGCAGGTTCGCGCCTGAGCTTACTCGGCAATCACCCGCAGCCGCGCTGGCATGTGATCGCCAGCGAGCTCGTGGCCGCAGCGGGTGCAAAACTGATCGGTAATGCGCACGCTGCGGAAACAATTGCCACAACTGGCCGTAAGCTGATAATTGCACTGCGGGCAGAAGTGGAAATCGCTCTGCACATGCGTGCCGCACGCCGGACAGCGAGAAACCTCCGGCTGGCGCAGCAAAAAGTACAGAACTGCGCCGATGCCTCCCGGCATCACGAAGCACACCAGCATCCAGAACCGCGCGCTCATGCCCCTGCGCGGCGCATCCTTGCTGATGTAACCCACCATCAGAAAGTACAGCGCCAGCAGAATTCCCCACGAAAGGTTGAAGTAGATGCGAAAGCCCAGGGCCGACGGTGGATGATGCCGGTGCGCCGGCGCCACCATCCAGAGGTAGTACTCCATCGCCAGAAACGCCAAGGCAGCAGCTATAATCGACCAGATCGGAAACCAACGCTCGTCTTCGTTCACTTGAATAGATTGCGGATCAACCATGGGCGGTCCCTCCCTCGGAGCGCCACATCAAAGATTAAGCTCAGCTTAATCCCCTTCTTAATGGACGGGAAAGGAGGAAGAGAAGTTGCTCACAGGCAGGTACCTGGAGCGCTACGGGCTGAAATTGCCCAGCGAGTCTTCTAGAGCCTGTCAGGAAATGATGCATCCCAGAGCCATTTGTCTTTATAAAGTCAGTTTTCCCGCATGGAGCGGTAATCCTTTTCAATATCAACTCAATCCCAAAGACAGCATGGAATCTCTCTCAAAAAGAAACGGAACCCGTTGAAATTTCGCAAGTCTCACATAAATCATGAGTTCTTGCGCGCCCAGCCGGCTACCAGCACTGCCGCCACTACGGCGGGCAAGAAGATGCAGACCCAAAGGCTGAACTGTGTGGTCAGGTCGGTCAGGCGCTCGCCGCCAATCAGGTCGTCCGCCACACGCCAGGCAAACGGCCCCAACACCAGCACCACAAGCACAATGGCTGCCAGAGCTACGGCACGATTCCGTCTCTGGCCGGCCTTCCGGTCCTGCATAACTCCCAGCGAAGCCATCACTACACGGCGGGTACGATAGGCCGCAGTGCGCTCCCGGTCAGCCTGGCTCCCGGTAAGCGCCGAAAGCAAATCTGCATTGCCTCTCGCGCGTGTGCCTACGCTTGTCATGCCACCAGATACCCCTGCGGTCTTCACACAGCCTCCTGTTTAGCGCTGAGAATCGCCTTCCAGTTTCGGCTTCATCATAGCCATTCCCCGGTAGAGTCTCGATTTTACGGTCGAGAGCGGAGCCCGAGTCACCTTGGAAATTTCTTCCAGCGACATCTCCTCATGAAACCGGAGCACCAGCACCTCGCGGTGCAGCGTGTCCAACTCAAGTAGCGCCGTCGCGATCCTCTCCCGGTCTTCCAGGTTCGAAAAGCGGTCAAACGGAGTAGGGTCGCCGGTCGCCGCCTCGAAGCTCAAGGGCCGGTCGTCCTCTCCTCCCGCCTCGAACAGTTCGTCCAGGCTGCTCATTGTCCGCTTGCGCCGCTGATCGATCACAAGGTTGCGGGCGATTGTAAATAGCCAGGTCTCAAACCTCGCTTTGCCATTGAACTGCGCGCCGCGCACCAGCACCCGCATCCAAACCTCCTGAAAGAGGTCCTCAGCCATCTCGCGATTACTGGTTAAAAACAGCAGATACCGCATCAGCCGGTGCTGGTAGCGGACAATCAGTTGATCCAGCAGGCCGGCTTCCTGGCGCTTCAGCCCGCGGGCAACAATCAGACTCTCCTGCCGTGCCTCCTCGTCGGCCACGGTCACAGAGCGCTTTGCAAAGAATGGCTTGATGAATGCGGAAGTCATCATGTTCTATTAGACGACAAAAGCCTCAGCGAGACGACGAAAAAGTGTACGACGAGTCCAAAATGCGGAATCTTCACCCTGGGCCAGCCCCACACACGGTCGCCGCGCCCGTCCGGACGACACACGTTGCATCCGCCTGTAGGGGGCACTGCAGAACAGTCGCACGAACTCGGATTGGAAAAACTGGAATCGCCCCTCCGGACTGAGCTTCCCTCTTTGGGGCCATTTTGCCCAAGCTGAAGAGCCGGGCTAGCAGCCCATGCGCCTCCGGCACGCTGGCAAACGAATCATAATGAGTTAAAAGAATATCTTCATGCAATCGTCCTGGCTCCGCCGGACAGAACCATCCGTTGAAGCCCGGCCATCTAAACTAGAAATATGGAAGTTCTGTACGGCCTGCACCCGGTGGAAGAGGCATTGCGCGCCGGGCGCCGCCGCTTCGACCACGTACTTGTGGCCCGTGAACGGCGGGACGACCGCATTGATCACCTGGTGGCCGCGTGCCGCGAGGCTGGGGTGCGCGTGCGCCAGGAGTCACGCGAACAGTTGACGCTGCTGGCCAAGACCACGGCCCATCAGGGAATTGTTGCCCTCGTCCGCCCCCAGGAGTTCCTCTCCATCGAAGACCTCTTCCAGCCGGCCTCACCCCAAGCTGGGTCGGCCGATTCGAGCGCCAAGAGCCATCCTGCCCGGCTGATCCTTGCTCTGGACGGCATTGAGGATCCACAAAACCTCGGCGCGCTGCTGCGCGTGGCCGACGGAGCCGGCGTGGATGGCGTCATCGTCACCGAGCGCCGCTCAGCGCCGCTTAGCCCTGCCGCCCTCAAGGCCAGCGCCGGCGCGGCCGAGCACCTGCGCATCGCCCGCGTGGTGAACCTGGTCCGCGCCATCGAAGACCTCAAGCGCCATAACCTCTGGATCGCCGGCCTCGACGAGCGCGGCGCCACTGACTATGACCAGTTCGACCTGACCGGCGACTGCGTGATTGTGCTGGGCCGCGAGGGTGCCGGACTGCACGATCTGGTCCGCAGATCCTGCGACTTTCTGCTGCGCATTCCCATGGCGGGCGGCGTCAGCTCGCTCAACGTCTCGACGGCGGGCGCGGTGGTGCTCTATGAAGCCTTCCGCCAGCGCCGCAGCGCCGCCCGCACGGCCTCCAATGCTCTCTCCGGAGCCGCGGCCGCGTCCAAGCTACAAAAGCAGAAAGGCCTGGGTTCATGAAGTATTTCTTTGTGAGGGCTGTAGCCGTTCCACTGGCTGCTGTTGCTCTCACGGTTTTTTCCGCCGCGGCTCAGAGCAGCAATCCACCTGCCTCGCCACGATCCGCGCCCTCTACGAATGCGCAACAGCCCAGGCAGACGCCCGAAGCTCCCGGCCAGGTCATCTTTTCCCGCTCCACCGGCAACAATGGCCAAACCTCCGCGCAGGCCGGTGCGGCAGCCGGGTCGCAGACGGCCGCTCCAACGGCAAATGACGCCGAACGCGCGGCCGTTGCCTTCACCGCCTACGAGATGGATGTGCATCTGCGCCCAGCCGAGCATTACATTGCCGTGCGGGCCCTTCTGACCGTGCGCAACAGCGGCCAGAGTCCGCTGCCGCTCATTCCGCTGCAAATCTCCTCTTCGCTGAACTGGGAGCGAATTCGCGTCGAAAACAAGGACGTGCATTTTCCCGTAGCCACCCTCAACTCCGACGAGGATCACACCGGCCAGCTACACGAGGCGGCGGTACCGCTCGCCCAGCCACTGGCTCCCGGCGCCTCCATGCAGCTTGACGTCACCTACTCCGGCGCCATTGAGCAAACCGCCAAGCGGCTCATCGCCATCGGCACGCCGGAGGACGTCGCACTCCGCTCGGACTGGGACCGCATCGGACTCGATTTCACCGGTCTGCGTGGCTTTGGCAATGTGGTCTGGTACCCGGTATCCAGCGTGCCCGTGATTCTGGGTGACGGCGCGCGTGTCTTCGACGAGATGGGCGAGCACAAGCTGCACATGACAGGCGTACATTTCCAGCTGCGGCTGTCGGTCGAGTTTTCCATCGGTAACGCGCCCACCGTGGCGGTGATCAATGGCTATCCCGAGCCGCTTTCCATCACTAACGCCGGCGTCGACGTCGAGGGCGTAGCGACCGCCAACGTCGCCGGCGCCACGCTCGGGTTTGAAACGCCCAGCCTGTTTATAGCCAACCGCGAGCCTCACAAAGCCACCAACGCCACCCTCTGGACGCTTCCCACGAATGCCGCCGCGGTGCCTGCCTGGAGTACGGCCATTTCCGATGTCACGCCCTTGTTGCAGGACTGGCTCGGAGAGCGGCCCCGCTCGCAACTCACGATCCTTGACCTGCCCGGCGCAGGCGATGCGCCCTTTGAGACCGGCGTTCTGCTGGCAATCCCCGTCCAGCCGGCACCAGCCGAGCAGTTGGATAGCGTGCTGGCCCACGCACTCACCCACGCATGGATGCCGTCGCCCCGCGCATGGATCAGCGAAGGCGCAGCCCAGTTTATGCGCACGCTCTGGATTGAAAAGCAGAGCGGCCGCAAAAAGGCGCTCGAATCGCTCGAAGCCTTTCGATCCGCGCTGGCTCTGGCGGAGCCTTCCAGCCCCGGCCAGAGCTCCGGCCAGCCGCTCAATGAGGCCTATTCGCCCGTCTACTATCGCGTCAAGGCCGCCTATGTTCTGTGGATGCTGCGCGACATTGTGGGCGACAGTACACTCGCCTCCGCATTTCGCGCTTACAATCCCGCCGAAGACGTGGGCTCGCCGTCAGGCCGAAGTTATTTTGAGAAACTGCTGGAGCAGACCGGCAACCGGGATCTCTCCTGGTTCTTTTCCGACTGGATCGATGCCGACAAGGGACTGCCTGACCTGAGTATCGCTGGCGTGTACCCCAGCGTCGCTTCGCCGGGGTCATGGCTGGTTGCCGTGAATATCGCCAATAACGGCTATGCCGCGGCCGAAGTTCCCGTCAGCGTGCGCTCGCCTGATGGCTCGGTCACGCAACGGGTTCTGGTTCCCGCGCGCGCCAGAATCGTGCGCCGTATCCTCGTTCTCAACAAACCGACTGAGGTGCAGGTCAACGACGGTGTCGTTCCCGAGATCGAAGCCAGCATTCACATCACCAACCTGACCCCTACGGCCGGCGGCTCATCCTCCTCCAGCAGCCCCAATCCGCAAAAGCAGTAACCCGCCCGGCCCCCCACCTTGCGCTCATCTTGCGGAAAAGGTGGGTGGCCGCGGGATTCCAACAACAGGAAATGGCTCGAATCCAGAGCGATCCGACAGAATTTTGAAAATGGAAACTCAAGCCCGCCCTAGAAGAGAAAAGGATTCCTGAGAGTCCTCTGACCGAGTGAGTCGGTGGGTAGGCAAACAGGCCGTGTTGGCGCGGTTCAGAGCAGGCTCACGTGGCGCAGCAAGTGCACTTCTGTCAAGAAATTCGTGGAGAATGGGTACTCGTTTGCCCGTATATCCCAATATCCCAAAAGTGCAAAGCGCCAATCGCTGTAATCTCCGCGACTGCACTGTCATAGCCTGCAGCGCTATCAACGAACCAAAGCATCCACACTTTACCGCCAGCCAGTTCAAGGGTAAAGTTACTTCACACTTCCTGCACCCGTGGAAGGTGGAGACAAAAACATGAACCTGCTTTACGAGGCACCTGGCGTGGCCGTTGGGATTATTGTACTCATCGGTGTGGCTTCATTTGGGATTGTGGATCTTTGGAAGATGTTCTCCCCCGGCATCGATAGTATCGGTTTCAGATACATTCGTAAGGCGGTCGTCAGCTTGACCCCTGAGGCTGATGGCATCCCTGAAAATTCTATGCCACAAAGTGACATTTTGAGAGTGCTGAGAAGCAAGTGGGCCGCAGGTCTGGAGATTGAGGCGCAGAAGGCGTTTGCGAAATCGTTCGTTGAAATGCATTTGAGCCCAACCACTGCGCCAGCGGCTGCAGCCATCACGAATATCAATCCCGGCCTGCTTAGGGGGGTCGCATCCAGCATTGCCGCCGGAATGCCCCTATCACAGCAACAAGATGATGATATCTACAAGCGATTCGACTCCATCGTAGCTGCTCTCTTGGATGAAGCGTACACCGCAGCCAGTCGAACCTATCGCAACGGCGTACGAGCACTGTCGTCTGTTGTTTGCTTGTTCCTAGGTTTCCTTTTCGTATGGATGTCGACAGGTCGCCCGCTGGTAGATTATTGGTGGACGAAGGAAATGGCCGAAGCGATCCTTATGGGCCTCGCGGCGGCTCCGGTTGCTCCCGTTGCGAAGGATATTTCAACGGCGATCTCGACTGCCATTAAGAGCCGTGTGGAAAAAGCGCTCTGAGGAAGCCTTTGGTGGTCGCGAGTGTCGCATTCGCTCTGGCAAATGCGACTATGTCCTCATAGCACACTATGCGCGTCCTGAAATCACGCGCTGGTCGGCAAAAGGGTGGCCTGTCTCGGAACCCACATCGGTCCTAGCGACGCGCCGTCCAAGGAAGCGCCGCGACAACGTTCGGATGAAATCGGTTCTTTGTGTTGCAGAGCACGTGTTTGCGGCTCGATTGCATGCGCGGTCCGCATGACAATCCATGGGTCCTGACGGACACGAAACTTCACACTTTCGCTTCAGTCCGTCTTTTCCGATTTCGTCTACTTCAAAGCTTACAAACATCCTTGACACAGGTAGGGTCAAATTCACTGCAATCATTAACTTGCAAGAACAGTAGATCTCAGGCACATCTCAGAACGGAATATCTTCGTCAGAAATCTCGGCAGACTGCGCGTAGTCGTTTGAACCAGCCGACGTGCGCTGGTCGAAGTTGGCCGCCGAGTTCGAATTGGCTGCCCGGCTCGGCATGCCTTCATCGCGGCCTGAGAGCAGTGAAAGGTCGTTGACGATGATCTCAGTCCGGTAGCGCTTGGCGCCGGTTTCTTTGTCGTCCCAGCTCCGCGTCTGGATCTTGCCCTCAATATACAGCTTGGATCCCTTCTTTACGTAATCGCGGATAATCTCGGCGGTACGGCCGAAGGCCACCAGATTGTGCCACTCGGTGTGATCCTGCCAGTTGCCCTGCGCGTCCTTCTGCCGGTCGCTCGTTGCCAGCGTGAAGTTGGCCACCATGGTGCCGCCGCCGGTGGAGCGAATCTCCGGATCCTTGCCCACGTTGCCCAAAAGAATGACCTTGTTAACACTCTTCGCCATATACGTTCAAATCCTTTCGGTCTCAGAAAGTATAAACGCTCCGGCATCAGGCAAGCGGATTCAGTCAATCCCGCGCGATCTCTGATGCGTTTATCGCACGGCAGCGGAGAGCATAGACAGCTTCCCGCCTCACCGACTCGTTTGCCTCAAGCCGGAGCACTCAAACGAACAAGAATCCCGGCCAGCGTTACCCTGCGTACCTCGTGGGCTGGCACTGTCCTGAAATGAGCACCTGCAGAGGGATCGATTCACTGGCTTCTCTCGAAGCCCGGCAAAAAACGCCGGCATGGCATTTCTGCCTTTGGAACGTCGGCGTATTTCACCATGCCTTCTTGATTCATCTCAAGGTAAAGGCTCCCATTCTCCGCGAGAGTCCGTATCCGGCAACCTTATGTGCGACTTCTGACGGGACATGAATACCTTCAGAAAAGGCAGAATCAAAACACGGCGCATCGATGTGATCTGTCACGCGTCAATATGGCTGCGAAGAAATGCACCCATCGCCGCCTTGTGCTCATCGGCGATCTAGTCTGATATTCGCCGCATTTCGGCGTCGGGCAGCGGTGCGAAGTCTCGCGCCAGCGCGGCGTTCCGTTCCACATACTCGCGTTTCGGCATTCCAATGACCGCCGTGCTCACCGGAAGGGACATGGAAAAATAGACCAGCTTCTCAACCGGAGCTTTACCCAGCAGCCACTCCTGCCCGAAGACCTTCATGGCAATCACGCCGAGTTTCTTGCGGTTGGCCACCGGCAACGCGACGGTTTCAAAGTTGCCCTCCGGCATCGGAATCGCCTTATTCTTTGTCCCAAAATCCATGCGCGTCAAACCCGCATTCAGGGCCATCTGAGTACAATCGAAGTCGTGCCGCTCCAGCGCCGCTGCCAATGTATGCGGATCGGTATGGCTGGTTATACCCGCGAAGCGCGTCATCTTCTGGTCGCGCGCCCAGTAAAGCGCTTTCAATGCGCCGTCCGGGGCTTCAATTGCAGCAAGATCTTCAGCGCGTCCCAGGCTATGAATATGGAGCACATCCACGTGGTCGGTCTGCAGCCGTTGCAGGCTGCTCTCAATCATGCGCTTGGCCTCGTCGGATTTGCGGGCGATGAATTTCGTTGCCAGCACCACTTCATTGCGCCGCGTCTTCATCACTTCGCCAATCCGCAACTCGCTCTCGCCATGTTCGCCATACTCGTGCGCCGTATCGATGTAGCTTATGCCGAGATCAATGGCGTGGTTCAACACGGCAATTGCCTCATCTGCATTCTGATACATCAGGTAGCGGCTCCCCCCGCCAAAGGCGAGGATTGGGACCTTCACTCCGGTCTTGCCGAACGGACGAGTCGGCATCTTCTTGCTCCCAGCGAAGGCTATGCTGGGCAGGAGCGCAGTTGCGCAGCCCAATGCGGATGCTTCGACAAACTGACGACGCGAGATCTTCATGATTTCCTCCAGCGCATCTATCTTCGCACGATGGGTAATGGGTTGGCCTGATTCCCGCGCCGACGCCATCTCCCCATCCGTCTGCCTTCTCAGTCCAGGCCGGCTCGCGCGCTGATTCCACAATGGCCACATCGGCGGGCAAAAGGTTGCCGCAACCGTACATCCCAATCCCCTGCGCGTCCAAAGACTTAAACGTAGATACCTTCAGCCGCACGGAGCGGAACGAAATCACAAGCGGATTTCGCCTGCATCAAAATCCAGAAAGGAGGTATGCTTTCTCTACGGTTGCCATTGTCGCGTCTTAACTCCAATAGGAGAAGCTTGGAATCATGCCGTTTACTCTTTCCCATGCTGCCGCCGCGATCCCATTTCGGCGAACGCCGTTGATCATGTCTGCGATTGTAATGGGATGCTTTGCGCCCGATTTTCCCTATTTCCTCTCTCTATCGCCACGCACGTTCTTCGGCCACACGTTCGCAGGCATGTTTATCTTCGATTTGCCGCTCGCAATTGCCGCGCTCTGGCTCTTTCACGCCCTCATCAAGCAGCCAATGTTGATGTTTCTGCCAACCGGAATTCGGCGCAGGCTTACCACCGGTGTCAACACCTTCCCGTTCTGGCCGTTGAAGCGTCTCTCTTTGATTGTGCTTTCCGTCCTGATCGGTACGGCGACGCACCTTCTATGGGACTCGTTCACTCATCGCAACTCCTGGACCTATCAGAACTGGGCGTTCCTGCGGGAGTCGGTTGAGTTGCCGGTCAGCGGCGAAATGCAGATGTACAACCTGCTGGAGTATGCATGCAGCATCCTCGGCCTCGCGGTGCTTGCCGTCTGGATTTGGCACTGGTATCGCACCACCAACCCCTCTGCCGCGCCGATCACTCTCCCCGTAGATGCCGCGCAAAGGCGTGCTCTCGTGGCTGTCTTGCCGGTCCTCACAACGCTCGGTGGCGCCTTGCGCGCCTATCACGATAACGGAATCCACCTGCAGATTCGGCCAATCATGCATTTCATGGTCGATACGCTGATTTCCGCTATCGTCTTTTTCCTGCTAGGGCTGTTTGTTTATGGCGTGATTCTCCGCCAGCACAGGCGCGCGCCTGTCAAAGTCTGAGACAAAGCCGGGGCTGGCGCGGCGCGCATCCGCTCCGCCAGTCCCGGCCGCTCAAGGTAGCCGGGAAGCCGCATTTGGCTTCCCTGCCCTCAGTGCGAGTCCGCTCCGCAGGCCAGCGCGCCACAGGACGGCGCAAAGAGGAAGGCCCGTTTCGGCGTCACAAGCAACAGAATGCGGCTCTATCCCGATGGACAAATGAAATGTCCATCCCGGTTCATGGCTCGACCCGAATTGTCTGCCGGGCGCGGATATCGTCTGAAGAAGCACCGACGCGGATCTCCACCTGGTCCGGCTCCAGAACCCAATGCCCTGCTGCTGTATCCCAGTACCGGAGAGAGTTGGCTTCCAGCGGGAGCATTACGGTTTTTGTTTCTCCGGCCGCAAGATGTACACGCTCGAATCCCTTCAGTTCCTCGATCGGCCGCTCCACCTTTGAATTCAGGTGCGTGACGTAGAGTTGCACCACCTCATCGCCGCTTCGGTCGCCGGTATTGCGGATGTCGATGCTTGCCTGCAGGGCACCACTACTATGCAGGGTGTTCGCGCTGAGCCTGAGATTCGAATACTTGAATGTCGTGTAACTTAAGCCATAACCAAAAGCATAAAGAGGCTTCTGGCGCAGATACATGTATGTCCGCCCGTGGCGAATGTCGTAATCCGTCATCGGCGGAAGCTGATCCATCGAGGCAACCCACGTCTCTGTCAGACGCCCTGCGGGGTTGAAATCGCCAAAGAGAATATCTGCCAGCCCGCTGCCTTCCTCCTGGCTGCTGTGCGTCATCTCCAGAATCGCCGGCACGTGCTCCTGCGACCATGTCGTCGTATAAGGGAAGCTCGCATCGAGCACAACGATCGTGTGGGGATTGGCGGCGTACACGGCCTTGGCAATCTGTTCCTGTTCAAGAGTCAGCGAAGTGCGATCCACTCCCTCATGGCCTTCGCTGGGCAGGTTGCACTTATGCCAGCCCGGCCCGCCGCAAGTGGGACTGTTGCCGATGATCACAATCGCGACGTCGGCGCGCCGGGCAAGATCCGCAGCCTGGCTGAGATCACTACCTGTCGCATACTGCACCGAGACATGCGCACCCGTGCGCTTGCGAATGCCTTCAAGCGGGCTGATCGCGTAGGGAGGCGTTCCGCCATACAAGTCGCCGAGCACCTTGTCCGCGTCCGGACCGATGACAGCGATCGAGTGGAGCTTCGTCGCGTCGAGCGGGAGCGTCTGGTGCTCATTCTTCAGCAGAACAATGGACTCGTCAGTCACCTTGCGCGCCAGCGCCTTGTGTGCCGGCCAGTACCACGGATCGCCTTTGGCCGCATCGACATCGGTGATGCCAATACCTGAATAGGGTACGCGGTTCGCCGGGTCCAGCAGGCCGAGTCGAATCATGACGCGCAGCAGTCCGCGCAAATCCGCATCAATGTCGGCTCCGCTCACAAGGCCCTGCTGAACCGCCTCGCGCGTAGCCTGCGTGGTCTTTGCATAGTTATCAATAAACTCATTTACGCCGGCATGAATCGCCCCAGCCGCCGCTTCGGGCAGCGTCTTGTAATAATGATGGTTCGTCACCAGCATCGTCAAAGCTCCGCCGTCCGTGCAGGTGATGCCGTTGAAGCCCCACTCTTTCCTCACCACATTCTTCAGCACCGGATTTACGGCCATGGGGATGCCGTTCCACGAATTGTAGGCGGTCATGAAGCCAGCCGCGTGGCCCTCTTCAATACCCATGCGAAACGGCACCGAATAATACTCACGGAACAAGCGCTCATCGAAGTTCGAAGATCCGCTGGTCCTCCCATCTTCATTGCTGTTGGCGAGGAAGTGCTTCATCAGAGACGCCGAGAGCCAATAGCGCGGATTGTCGCCCTGCAGGCCCTTCACAAACGCAACCGCCAACGTTCCCGTCTCGAAGGGATCTTCGCCGTACGACTCCTCTCCACGGCCCCAGCGGGGATCGCGCGCCAGGTCCGCATTCGGCGCGCGCACGATCAGGCCTCCACGATGATAACGGCCCACGATATAGCGAGTCTCAAATCCCTCTACTCCAGCCGCCTGCTCAAGCAAAGCCGGATCCCACGTCTGGCCTAATCCGCGCGCTTGCGGAAACTGCGTGGTGGGAATGACAACTTTGCCCGGCCCCTCCCAGTTGCCGGGACCGCCCTGCGATACGCCGTGCAATCCCTCCACATGACCGGTGCCGACCACGCCCAGCCTCGGCACATCGGACGCCGAGATCATGCCCCTGGAAAGCGCTTCATTGCTGAGCATGTCGATCTTCTCATCAAGCGTCATGCGCGAAAGAAGATCCGTGATGCGCTGCTCGGTGGGTAGATTGGGATTTTGAAATGGATACTGATAGGCTTGCTGCGCGTGCGACGCGATCACGAAGAGGACAAGAACTGGAAATAGCATCAGCTTCGCGCATAATCCGAAGAATTTCGATGTCGATTTAGTCATAAATATTGCCATCTTTTCCCTATTGGAGCCCTTGTTGTCCTTGCAGTCAAAGAAGTTCTTCCGTAGCCGTTGGTTGAGTAAATCCATCCTTGTTTCTCCCCGGTTTTTGGTAGCCTGTGAATTGCCCAGCAATCGCGGCAGTCCCGTTACACGGCAACCTGAGATTGCCCGTACCATGACTTCAATATTTATAGAATCGTAGTGCTTGCGCTGCTTTCGCTCTATTCAGGGTGAACGCGACAGCGTGAAGCCCGTTTAAACCACACATGCCGCAAAACACGTCTATGTTACGGTAATGGGTTGACCTCGACAATCGCCAGCCCATCCGGCGGGAGGCTGAGCGTCAGAGTGTTCTTCCGCAAATTCGTCTTCTCAGCCGGATGAACCGCGGCGACCTGCCAAAGTTTCTCGACTTGCGCGTGCGTGGGATAAACCGGGCTCCCCATGGCGCGGTATGCTCCCAGCGTATCTTCGTGAGACTTGTCGAGCCGGTATACAACCGCTCCGGAATGCCGTGAAATGTGGCGGAAA
>JAJZVZ010000009.1 GCA_021846945.1 Acidobacteriota bacterium
GGGCCGGAGACGGCTTGGAGATTGATTCGACAGAGTTTACCCGGCCGCGGCCTCTCCGGCTGCGGCTTCGGCCGGGGTTTCCTCGATCGCTTCGGACAGAACCTTCACCTGTACCCGCGCGGTGACTTCGCGATGCAGGCGGATGGGCACGGTGAAATCGCCCAGGCTTTTGAGCGGCTCGTCCAACTGGACCTTGCGCCGGTCGACCTCAAAGCCCTGCGCCGCCAGTTCCGAGGCGATGTCGGCCGAGGTGACCGAGCCGAACAGATGGCCCTGCTCACCCGCCCGGCGGGTAAAGCTGAGCACAACCGGCTCGAGTCTGGTGACCAACTGTTCCGCCTGGGCCTTTTCGGCGGCGGAGCGGCGCGCGGCAGAGGCCTTCATCTGCGCGATGACGGCCTTGTTGGTTTCAGTGGCTTGCAGCGCCAGCTTGCGGGGCAGCAGGTAGTTGCGGCCGTAGCCGTCGGCAACCTTCACCACGTCTCCGCGGTGGCCCAGATTGGCTACGTCTTCCTTCAGAATGACTTCCATGTGAAACTCTCCAAATGTTCCGTGCGGCGCGTTACCCGCTCTGTCTCTCTTAGAGACGCAGGCCAAGTGCGCACCGCGCAAGATTCTAGATCGGCAGCTGTAGGTTTGTCGCCTGCTTCGATCAGCCGGTGTCACACATTCACGCTTACTTGCACACCGGAGCAAAGAAGCAACAGCCAGCGGCGGAGTTTAGTGCCGCGTGGCAAACGGCAGCAAAGCGATGTTTCGGGCCTGCTTGATGGCGCGGGTCAGGCGGCGCTGATGCGTGGTGCAAACGCCGGTGAGCCTGCGGGGCACAATCTTGCCGCGCTCAGCTACAAAGCCTTGTAGCAGGCGAACATCACGGTATGGGATCATGTCGATCTTCTCGGTACAGAACTTGCAGACTTTTTTGCGGCGGAAGAACTTGCCGCGGCCGCCCGGCCCGCCGGACTGCGGGCGGCTTCCTGCCGTACGGGGGCCCGCGCCCGGACCGGACGTGGCTTGGGAGGATGTAGTTGCGCCTGTTTCCGGCGCCTTTGCTTGGGACTCTTCAGACATAGTATTTCCTCAATTACTCTCTTTGATGCCGGCACGCGCTCGAAGCGCATCGCCGGGCACAGAATCAAGCCGCGCCGGCTGAGCCATTTGCGAATGACCGGCGGCGGCAATGGACGGCGAACTTACTAGGCGCTGGCTTTGACGGCTTCAACTTCATCCGACGGAGCGGGGGCCGCTTCACTGGCCGCCGGCTCAGCGCTCACCTTGCGGCGCACGCCCCGCAACGCCTTGATCTTCGCCAGACGCTTCTCTTCCTCGTCGATGCGCACGGTGATGAACTTGATCACCTGCTCGGTGACGCGCAAGCGCCGCTCCAGTTCCAGCACGACCGGTCCACCCGCTTCGATGGTCAGCAAAACGTAGTTGCCGTCGCTGAACTTGCGTACCAGATAGGCGAGCTTGCGGCGGCCCATCTTCTCGACGGACTTGACCGCCCCGCCGCCATTCGTGACGGTGGCGGTAAAGCCGGCGATCAGCTTGTCGACATCCTCGTCAGCCACATCGGGCCGTACGATGAACATAACCTCATACACTCGGGACATCAGCATTCCTTTTCTGCTGGAGCGGTTTGCTTCCGCTCCGAGCTGGCAGCCTCCGGCTCTCAGCCTTCAGCTTTCAGTTCACAGGTTCCAGTGCGCAGTTTATGGTTCCTGGGTTCCTATTTACTATTCCCCGGTTCCTGTTCCCTGTCCTTCCGGTTAAACTCGTTCATTGCCGCTGCCGGTCCCAGTTCGAGAATGTGCCGAGTCGCTGTAGCCACCCGGTCCAACACCTCGTCCAAAACCGTCAGGTCCGCTTTGCGCATGGGCGAGAGCAGATAATCCTTGCCCGGACGCTTTCCGCCCGCGGCGGCAACAGCCTCCGGAGGCAGATTGGGTCCCACGCCGATGCGCAAGCGCAGCCATTCCTGGCTGCCCAGGGCGCCGATAACGCTGCGGGCTCCGTTGTGCCCTGCCGGCGAACCGCGCTCCCTGATCTTGAAGGTTCCCAGCGCAAGATCGAGCTCGTCGTAAATCACGAGCAGATCGCGCGCCGGGTCTATCTCCAACTCTCTGACCAGAGCGGCAACAGCCAGTCCGCTCAGGTTCATATACGTCTCCGGCTTCGCCAGAACCACCTCGCGCCCCGCCATGCGGCACGTTGCGGTAGTCGCCCGGCAACGCCGGTTCTGGACCACAACCCCTTCCTGCTGGGCGATGCGGTCGATGGCCATGAACCCTGCGTTATGCGGGGTCCAAATATATTCGAGGCCAGGATTGCCGAGCCCGATCAGCAGAAACGGGCTACGCAGGCCGCGAGACTCATCCCCTTCGGACAAGGCTTACTTCTTCGCCTCGGACTTGCCGGCCTCGCCCTCGGTCTTGCCCTTCTTGGCCACTTCCGGCTCCGCCGGAGCACCCGCCTCAGCACCCGCAGCCTCACCCGCAGCCGGAGCCGCTTCTTCACGGATCGAAACCACGTGGGCCACGGTCGCATCCTCGGCGCTGATGAACTTGACCGTTTCCTTATGAGGCAGGTCGCTTACGCGCAGCGCGGCGTGCAAACCCAGTTCCGTGACATCCACATCGATGTGACTGGGGATGTTTGCGGGCAGGCACTCGACTTCAACTTCGCGCATTACCTGGTCGAGAATGCCGCCGTAAGTCTTGACGCCGACAGGAATTCCCAGCAGCCTGACGTGCACCTTGACCCTGAGCGGCTTGTCGAGAGCGATGCGCTTCATGTCGATGTGGATCAGCTTGTCCTTGATCGGCTCCCGCTGCCAGTCAACGATCATTGCCTTGGCGCCCTGCTGGCCCGCGATTTCGACATCGAAGATGGTGTTGTGGCCGGTCTCGGAATAGAGAATCCGGGAAATCTGCTTGGGATCTACCTCGACGGCCACCGGGTCAAATCCGGGGCCATAAATCACGGCGGGAATCTGCCCCGCGGCACGCACGCGGCGCGCGGCATTCTTGTTGAACTTGCCCTGTCGGGGCGCGGCTACGACTACTTCTGACATGCGATTTCTCGTTTCCTTGGCTTCGGGCACGGACGATTGAGGTCCGCTCCCTTTGTTAAAAGCAGCTTTCAGCTATCAGATCTCAGCTTTCAGTTGCTTGTTGCGGTTGTGCAATGTCTCGATTCCAACTCATCGCAGGTTCCTTCGCTCAGTTGCGAGCGTCAATCTTCCAGTTGAATTAGCTGAAGGCTGAAAGCGGACAGCCAGCAACTACGAAAACAGCGTGCTCACGCTGGTCTCCATGTGAATGCTCTCGATGGCGGCGCCCAGCAGGCCCGCAATGGAAAGCACCTTGATCTTGGGTAGCCTCTGCGCGGCCTCGCGCAGGGGAATGGTGTCAGTTACCACCAACTGCTCCAGCCGCGAGTTGGTGATGCGGTCAACGGCCGGGCCCGAAAGCACGGCATGCGTGGCGCAGGCAAAGACGGAAGACGCGCCCGCGGCATAGAGAGCGTCGACGGTTTTCACCAGCGTGCCGGCGGTGTCGATAATGTCGTCGATGATCAGGCAGGTCTTGCCGCTCACGTCGCCGACCACGTGCATCACCTCGGCCACGTTAATGTCGGTGCGCCGCTTGTCCACAATGGCCAGCGGAGCGCCGATCTTCTGCGCGAAGAAGCGCGCTCGCTCCACGCCGCCGGCGTCAGGCGAGACGACCGTCAGATTGGGCAGGTTCAGCTCGCGGAAGTAGCTCACCAGCACCGGTGAAGCAAAGAGGTGATCGACGGGAATATTGAAGAAGCCCTGAATCTGGGCGGCATGCAGATCGACGAACAGGGCGCGATTGGCACCGGCCGTCGTGAGCAGATCGGCGATGAGCTTGGCGCTGATGGCCACGCGCGGACGGTCCTTGCGATCCTGGCGGGCATAGCCGTAATAAGGCACGACCACCGTGATCCGGGCCGCCGAGGCGCGCTTGAGCGCATCCACCATGATCAGCAACTCGACCAGGTGCTGATCGACCGGGTAGCAGGTGGGCTGGACGACGAAGACATCCACGCCGCGTACGTTTTCGAGCAGTTGGAAGTAGACTTCGCCATCGGCAAAGCGCTGGATCTTGGCCTCGCCTACCGGCACGCCAATGTGTCTGCCGATGGCCTCGGCCAGCTTGGGATTGGCAGTGCCGCTGAAGAGTTTGAAGCGCTTGTCCTCGCTCAGATTGCGCGCACGTTTCCGCTCGGCGGCCGGCTTCGCCTCCTTTGCCCTGGCAATGGCTTGCGCCGCGCCCTGCGCGGATTCTCTTGCGGCTCCGTCGAGGGTGACGCTTTCCTGCTGCTTGTCTTCCAACACTACCGTCACTGATCCCACTTCCATCTCCGATTACCTCCAAGCTGGTTGGCTTTGGCTGTTATCCGGGGCTTCAATCGATCAAAGCTTGGCTGGGCGACCAGGATTCGAACCTGGACTGAGTGCTCCAAAGGCACTTGACCTACCATTAGTCGATCGCCCAGCGATTACGGCAGCCGTCCGCGAGTCTCTCTTGCCGGATGTCTGCCTGTCAACGCCTTTGCGGCAGAAGCATTTCGCGCCAATAGGCGGAGCGAGGCAGCGTACGTGTAAGGGTGGCCCGCACCCTCAAAATTTCAGCCTGCTGCTCCAACCGCGCCTGCGCGGCTTCCGCATCTCCGCGGGCCTGGTACAACCCGTAGAGCGCTGAACCGGACCCCGACAGCGAGGCGTGGAGAGCTGCCTCCGGCGTCCCCGGAGCCGCAAGATGACGCTTGATCTCGGCAAGGGAGGGATGCTGGTGGAAGACGACCTGCTCGAAGTCGTTCTCGATCCAGCTCTTGATCCCGGTGCGGACAAGCGCGGACTCTTGGGGTCCGGCGAGGTCCCCGCCACCATGGCTGAGGACACCGGAGGAGCTCGCTCCCGGCCTGCCCTGCGGAATCGCTCCCGCAAAGGCGCTGGCATAGGCGCGGCTCAACTCATTTAGTTTACGGGCACTGGCCTCTGCGGTCAAACCCTCGGCGGCGCAAAGGGCATCCCAGTCGCGGAAGGCCTGCGGCGTGGAAACGCCCGTCTCCGGCAGGGCAAGGACACACCAGACAGGCTCAACATCGGGCAGCGGGTAGACCTCCTGCCCGCGATCCAGCCCCAGCACCGTGCCTCCGATCAGGAACAGAGGCACGTCGGAGCCGACCTCAGCCGCGATTGCAAGGCGCCGGGCCATCCATCCATCCATCGGAATCTCAAGCTCCCGCTCCAAACCCACCAGCGCGGCCACGGCATTGGCGGAGCCGGCGCCCAGACCGCCCTGCACCGGCAAGCGCTTGTCGATGGCGATCTCCACCTCCGCGCAGATGCCCAGGGCATCGAGCGCCAGCGACACCATCTTCCATGCGGTGTTGCGATGGTCGGTCGGCACGCGGCTGTCATTTGAGGTCAGGCACAGTTCGGTGACCGCCGCTCGCCGAGCCGTGACGGTCACCAAGTCATGGACTTCAAGGGTCTGATAGACGGTCGCCAGCCCATGAAAGCCGTCAGAGCGCGGCGCGCCGACGTGGAGGCCGAGGTTGATCTTCGCGTGAGAGCGGACGGCGGTGGACATTGTGCTTATTGTAGGGCCGGGGCGGCTGCAAGACTGCTGATCCTATCCCGGGCCCTGGACTTGCGCTTGGTCAGGGGCGGGTCCTCGCCTTGCCTGAACGGCGGAGATCCTGCCAGTCTTTCTCCGTCTGGTCGGCGTAGAGAGAACCGAATTTGGCCATCGCTTCAGCAAAGGCATCGCCGTGACCCAGATAACCGGCTATGACCAGCGGATCGCCGGAGCGGGCGTGGCCGCGGGCCAGCAGTTCGCCGCAGACTTCGGCGTAGGCTGTGAGACTGTCGCCGGCCAGGTCCTCAATATCGATGGCGCCTTTGTGATCGTTGAGCTGGCGCACGAGGAACTGGCGTCCGCCCATCTGCGTCCAGCCGAGAAAGGGATCGGATTGCAGTTGCATGGCTCGCTGCCCCTCGGCAACGCGCTGACCGTTATGGTGAGCGGGGCGAGCATCGGGCAGCCAGGCCGCGTAGGCCGACGCCACTTGTTCCTTGATCTGGAGAAAGAGCGGATCGCCGGGGCCGTTGCCCTCGAAATAGATGCAGTAGTCGCGCAGGCCAACCGACCCGATGCCCACCACTTTGAAGGCCACGTCCACCGGCCGGTAGAACGATAAAAGATGCCGGCGTTCGGGCTGCAGCGTCTCTGTGTAAGCGGTGAGCGCGCCCAGCACGGTGCGAGCCTGGGCAGCAGAGAGGCGTGATAGCAGCGGTTTGGACTCATTGAAGCGGCGTGGCGCATCGGTTCTGGCGGATGCCGGCTCGGTGATCTGATCGAGCGTATGCTGCGGCGTGGCGCGCTCGGCCTTGAGCAGCGCCGCGTGTACCGGCTCAGCCACTCCCAGCCGGTGCACCTGGAAGCGGGCCACTTCCAGCCGGGGCATCTGGGCAAATTCGCGCATCTGCGCTGCGTAGCCCGTGATGCACCGCACGGCAGCGTCTTGCGCCGACGATTCCTTGTGGCCGGCGGCGCGCCCGGCCAGCACCAGCGAAGCCGCCATCCGCTTCAGGTCCCACTCGAAAGGCCCGCGAATGGTTTCGTCGAAGTCGTTGATATCGAACACGAGCCGTCCATCGGGCGCGGCATAAGCGCCCAGGTTGCGCGCATGGGCATCGCCGCAGAGCTGAGTGACGATGCCGGTGGAGGGGAGCATGGCCAGATCCGCAGCCATCGCCGGCACTGCCCCGCGGAAATAAGCAAAGGGCGATTGTGCCATCGATTCGTACTTGAGCGTGACGAGCGGCGGCACGCGGCCGCGCATCGAACGCTCCAGCAGCGCCAGCGGAGAGGTCTGCCGAGCCTTGGGATTGAATGCGCCGTGCTCGTGGCGTCCCACCTGCTTGCGCCGGGCCTGGCCCAGCTTGCGGCGCTCCTCCGGAGTTGACCAGTGCATGCACCGGACCATACACGCTTCGCCCCTGTCGCGCAAGCATACGCATGCGCTTGATTTACACTTTGCTTGCAAGCCTCATCCGATTGAGATTGCAGCCTGAGGCTCACAGCGGGTCCTGTTCGAGGAGGAATGCTTTGACGCGCGCTGCTGCTCTTCTGCTTTCCACGGTTCTTTTACTGCCCCTCACCGTGGTTTCTTGCGGCGCACAGGCACAGCGGAAGCCGCTCACCGTGGAAGCGATCTACAGTCATGGGTCGCTGTTCGGCTACCCTCCTGATCAGGTTCAGTGGTCGCCCGACGGCAAGCATCTCACTTACATCGACAGCGGCGAGATGATGGAACTGGATCCCGCCACCGGCAGAACGCATGTGCTGATCAGCCGCGCCAAGCTGGCCCCGCTCATCCGCGAGGGTGGTACGGAGATGGACCGCGATCACCGGGCGCGCTACAGCATGCCCGGCTACCTGTGGGCCCCGGATTCAGAACACATGCTCTTCGATGCCGATGGCCAGATCTGGATCTACGATTTGCGCAATGGCACGGGATTGCAGGTTGCATATACGGAGGCGGCCGCAGGGGACGATCCTAAGTTTTCACCTGACGGAACATGCATCTCCTTCATTCGCAATCACAGCCTGGTCGTCGAGCAGTTGCGTGTCGCCGGAACGCCTGGCACGGTCGTAGCTCCCTCGCCGGACCGCGCCACCCTGAACGGTGAAGTGGATTGGGTGTATGAAGAGGAGCTGGACACGCGCAGCAACTACTTCTGGTCCCCGGACTCGAAGAATCTGGCTTATCTGCAGACGAAAGAAACCCTCGTCCCCATGTATCCGATCACGGATTGGATCCCCACGCACCCAACTGTTTATCTCCAGCCATATCCGCAGCCGGGCGATTCGAACCCGGCTGTTCGCATCGGCGTGGTAAGCGCGCGAGGCGGCAGAACGGTGTGGGTCAAGCTACCGATTCAGGCAGGTGACGACTACATCCCGCGCTTCGGCTGGGTCAATCGCAATACCTTGTGGATCGAGACGCTGAGCCGCGACCAGAAACATCGCGACATCTACTTTGCCGATGCCGGTACCGGGGAGTTTCGCCCCGTACTGCAATTGAAAGATGACAAATTTTTCGACGACAACTACGACATTACGGTTGAGCCGGGATCGATCATACTGACCGACTGGAAAGACGGCCACAACGATCTTTATCTTTACGGCTATAACCCCGCTCATCCGGAAAGGGCTACGGCCAAGCTGGAACGGCAATTGACCAGGGGCGACTTCGAGGTGGGCGCGGTCTACAAGGTGGACCACTCGAAGCGGGTTATCGATTACGCCTCAAGCGAGGGCAATCCGCTGGAGCAGCAGTTGTGGCAGGTGAGCTTCGACGGCAAGCGCACACAGTTGAGTTCAGGCGCCGGCTATCATGAGGGCAACTTTTCTCCCGTGGGCGGTGAGTTTCTCGACAACCAGTCAACGCGGATGAGTCCGCCGACGATGCGCTTCTGCCGGTCCGCGCAAGAGTGCAATGTGATTTGGGCAAGCAGAGCATTGGAGCCGTACGGGCTGCAGGCTCCGCAGCAGCTCGAGGTGAAAGCCCGCGACGGAACGACGCTCTACGCCACGCTGTTGCTGCCCGAAGGCGCAACAATGCCAGCCAGCGTGCCGCTGATCGTGAACCCCTACGGCGGTCCCGGCGCACAGTCGGTGCTGAACAAATGGACAGACAGCCTGCTCTTCGACGAGTTGCTGGCGGAGCACGGATTCGCCGTCCTGCACGCGGACAATCGCGGCATGAGCGGCCGCGGGCGCGCCTTCGCGCAGGCGGCCTACCACGACTTCGGATCCGTGCAGCTTGAGGACCAGTTGGCTGTGGTCAACGCGGCGCTGGCCAAGTATCCGCAATTGGACCCCAAACGGCTGGGATGGTGGGGCTGGAGCTGGGGCGGCAGCTTTACGCTCTATGCCATGACGCACTCGGATCGCTTCCGCGCCGGTGTCGCCGTGGCGCCGGTGACCGACTGGCGTAACTACGACTCAATTTATACCGAGCGCTATATGAGCCAGCCCTCGGAGTTCAAGTCAGGATACGAGACTTTCTCGGTAGTCAACTCAGCAGAGCATCTGAAGGGACGACTGCTGCTGGTACACGGAACCGGCGACGACAATGTGCACTTTGAGAACACCGTGCAGTTTGTGCAGAAGCTGATCCAGGCCGGAATCCCCTACGATTTGCAAATCTATCCGCGCAAGACGCATTCAATCGCCGGGCCGATTGCGCGGACACATCTGTACAACAGCATTCTGGCGCACTTTGAACGGTATCTTAAGCCGCCGGCCACGGCAGGAAATGATCAGTGAGCGAAGACAACGCTCCACCGCAAGGGCCGGGAACCACTCCAGCCAGACGAAGCTTACCTGTCGTCTGACAGGATGATTTTCCCTGCTCTCCCCTTGGCTATAACCTGGCGTTTGGGTGGCGTTCGCCAGAGAACGCTTCTATTTAAAGTGCAACGATGCGACCGGCCTTGAAGCTACACCTCGTGACGGTGAAAAATCTCATCCTTATCGCGGCAGGAGCAGTTGGAGCACTCCAGACAGCAGATCAGGAAAACGGCGACCCCCACCGTAACCAGCACCGCTAGGACGCTCGCATTCACCACTAACCAATGAGCCAGCGTGTTCATACTCATGACCCTATCCAGAACTCCCCCACGAAGAAACGCTAGTAGAAAAATCCGTGGACACTATATTTGACGTTTCAGTGCCACCCTAGGTTTTCCATCTGCAATTTTCCCGGTATTAGTATTTACACTAACACCCACTTGTTGTCCGGAGAACAAAAGGCGAACATATCTCTCAATGGCGAACGATTCGAATTCCGTCCCGTCGCCCATTTCTACGGAATGGCCGGAGGAGCTTGCCGACTTAAAGCTACCATCCGCACCCGCTCCGCAGGAAGCCCTGAGTGTGCCCTATGTGAACTGGCTTTTCGTCGATCTGAACTCCTACTTTGCCTCGGTCGAACAGGAGGTTCGGCCAGAGCTGCGCGGGCGGCCGGTGGGCGTGGTGCCCACGATGGCTGATACCACCTGCTGCATCGCGGCAAGTTATGAAGCGAAGGCCTTCGGAGTGAGGACGGGAACGATCGTGGCCGACGCCCGACGGATGTGTCGCGATCTGGTTCTGGTCGAGGGGCGCCATGAGCTTTACACCGAATACCATCACCGGATTGTGGAGGCAGTTGAGAGCTGCCTGCCGGTGACGGCGGTATGCTCGATCGACGAGATGGCCTGCCGTCTGATGGGCCGCGAGCGGCCGCTGCTGGCGGCGCTGGAACTGGGCCGGAAGGTGAAAGCGCGCATCCGGGAGCAGGTCGGTCCCATGCTGCGCAGCTCCGTCGGACTGGCCACGAATCGTTACCTGGCCAAGGTTGCCAGCGACATGGAGAAGCCGGACGGGTTGGTGGCGCTGCCGCTGGATATTCTGCCCGGCGCGCTGCGCCAGCTTACGCTGCGGGATTTGCCCGGCATCGGCGCGCGCACTGAGAAGCGCCTGAACGAGCGCGGCATCCGGACCATGGACGACCTGCTGGCCCTGGACTGCGAACATGCCGGCGAGATATGGGGCTCGGTGTGGGGCGAGCGGCTCTGGCACTGGCTGCGCGGCGAAGACTTTGAAATGGCGGAAACGGAGCACCTGAAGTCGCTCAGCCACCAGCACGTGCTGGCTCCGGAGATGCGCACCGAAGAAAAGGCCTGGGCCGTAGCACACAAACTCCTCCACAAAGCGGCAATGCGCTTGCGCTCTCATGGATTGTGGGCGAGTGAAATTGGCCTGGCGATCGGATTCGCGGTGCCGCGCAGTGAGAATGCGCCCGTCTCCCGTTTTGGCGTGCCCACGCGCGGCTGGCACAGCGATCTGCGACTGGTCGAGTGCCAGGACAATCCAACGCTGATTGCGGCACTGAGCCGGCTGTGGGCCAGCCGGCCGGCGGGCAGGCAATACGAGCATCCGTACTTCATTGGCGTGCAGTTGAACGGCCTGGTCCCCGATCGGCTGCACACGTTGAACTTGTTTGAGGGGCAGGAAGAAGGACAGAGCCGCGCGCGGTTGCTCGAAACCATGGATGCGATTAATAACAAATACGGCCTGACCACGCTGGCGCCGGCCACCATGCTGGCGGCTTACAAGGCAGCGCCCACCCGGATCGCATTTCATAGCATTCCGGAGCTGTTTTGAAACTGGGACTTCCCAATGTTTTGCCTGCTGCCTTTAGCTGATGACCTCAAATTTCTCGACGGCGGCGAAGCTTGCGCCGCGATTGGTGATGCGAAGGGCGTGCGACCCCTTGCCGAGGCCACTTATAGCAAAGGCTTGCACGTGGGAGATTCGGGGAAATGTCGCGGTCAGCAGATTCAGGCTCGCGCTCTGGTGACCGTCGAGACTCACCTCCACGTGGCCGAATTCAGGGCCTTTTTCGGTATAGAAGGCGATGCCCGTTCCGTCAAACTTCAGCTCTGCCGAGCTTCCCTGGGTATTTGTATATCGCGTATGCCGGCTCAGGCTCGTCAACCGCTCATTTCCGCCATGCCATTGGCCGTGGTAGGTGATGCGCGGGTCATCAGCGCGAATGGTTTGCGCGGGCGGCGCTGACTCCGTGCGCAGGATCAGCGGAATCTCCCACATTTTGTAGAGGCCCGAGGGAACATCCTCAAACGGACAGCCGGCGGTAAACATCGACATTCTGATCTCGGAGCCTTCCCGCTGCTGAAACCGGGCGCAGAGGCTGGGACCGTACATATGACCGCTTGAGATGAACCTGTCCTCGTGCGAGCCGATCAGCGTCCACGGGCCCCAGAGTTGCTCGGCCTGATAGAAGTCATACCGCATCCGGTTCGGCTCAAACCATTTGGTCAGCTTCGCAGTGTTATACCAGGCCACAAGCAGGTAGCGATTGAACGCGGGAATATAGCAGATAGGCCCCTGGCCGCAATGCGCGAGTGCGGCAAGGATCGGGTGAGCATCCGCGATGTGGCCGGACCAGTTCGTGTCGCGGCTGCCGTCGCCACCGGTGTAGTACGACCAATCCGCGCTTTGCAGCGACGGAAGTTTGCTCCGTTCCACCCGGCCCAGGATGTACTTATCGCCATCGTTCCAGAAGCCGTTGGTGGAAGAGGCATAGACGTACCGGTCGGCTCCATCGTGCGATACCGCTCCGCCGTTACGGCCGTAGTGGACGAAAAACGGAGCGCCGAAGGCCGGGCCGGGCCACATGGGCCGGCTGTAGTTTTCCTCCGCCGGCCGCGTCCACGTCTGCCCGCGATTCGTGGACTTGATGAGGCTGCTGTTGACGGCTGTCTGGCGCATCAGCGGATCGCCGCTGTCTTTACCATAGGTATTCCGGGAGACGAACGCGTAGAAGACGCCGTCGATGCACTCCTGGCCGCAGGCCTTCCAGGTGGCGCCATCGGGGCCTTTCTGCCCGCTTCTTCCATAGGCGTCCATGCTGTTGACTGACGAGCCCGCGAGCCCATCGCAGACGCTGCCTGCAAGCTTGTTGAAAGCCAGATTGCGCTTCTCGGTGCCGAAGCCGCGGCCATCGCAGTTGAAGGCGTAGAGATTGCCGTCGTCCGCCCAGAAAGGATCCCACGTGTCGCCGTTTGAGTGATCCCATTTGTGAATATTGTTCAGATCCAGAAAGACCTGACGAATGCGCTCAGGTTTCGTCGTTGCGGCCAAAGCAAGGGGGGCATGTTCCATGCAGGAAATTCCTGCCGCGGCAGCAGCGGTTTTGAGGAACATTCTGCGGCTATGGACAGAATCCGTGCGATTCTCTCGGAACATCATGCAATCCTCAGGCGCCAGTGTAGCGGCGGAGCAGGCTGCGTAAAAAATCCTTGTCGCCACGGCGGCTGGAGCGGCATACTCCCAAAACACGTCCGCGGAAGGGAGCCAGTTCGCTCTCCTGAAGGAACACCGGCAAAGTTCCGGATGGTGCAGTGGCGCGCCATCGGTATACATTGGATGGTCCGCTGATGATGGGGAGATGCCCGCCGCCAGGATGCTCCGACTGTGGGCAATTTGCGGAGAAGGAGAAGCCAGATGAAACATCTGATCCTGATTGCATTGCTTGGCTCATGCCTCGCGCTTCCGGCCCAGGAAACGCGCCATGAAGTAATTCATTCCTCCGGCAATCCGGCCGTGGATGCCAAGCCCAACAGCCCCAGTGTCCCTGACGCAGTTGCTGTCACCGGGCATTTTCAGCGGATCGTCCTGCTCCGCTTCAAGTACAAAACCGATCTGCTGGCGGGCCTGCAGAGGATGATCCGTCAGGAGAAGATTCGCAACGCCGTGATTCTCTCCGGCTTTGGCTCGGTGCGGGGCTACCAGGTTCATCAGGTCTCGAACCGGGACTTCCCCTCGCACGATCTGTTCGTCAAGAATCCAACCGCGCCGGCGGACATCATCGGCATGAGCGGCATTGTGATGGACGGCAGGCTGCATCCTCACATTACGCTGGCTAACGAGGACAAGGCATTCGGTGGCCACCTGGAACCGGGCACCACGGTCTTTACCTTCGCGGTCGTGACGCTCGGTGTCCTCGAAGACAACCTCGACATGAAGCACTTTGACGACTCGACGTACCGGTAGGTCAGGGAACAGGGATCAGGGGCCGTGATGCAGGATCGGAAATGGTTGGCGCGGGGCCGAGGGCAGTTGCGGATTCCTCCCCTGTACTGGCTTTGATCTTTCGTGACTTACGAGGGGTGAAGCCTTGTCGAGGGGCGCTTGTGCGTCCGGGCGGAACTGCGGAAGCCGTTCAAATCGCCTGATTTCGCACAGCGATGACCTCATTTTGCACCGCTGTCCGGCCTTGTTCCCCGCTTCGACGGGGGCTAGGCTTGGGGAAGAGGCGTGCAACCGGAGCGCCAGGCCCTGGTGCTGGACGAATTCCGGCGGAAAACAGCCCGGAAATCCACGCTGTGATGGGCTGTTTGGAGCTTTCCACAAGCAAATCCCGGCATTGAGAAGCAGGATGCGGCAGATGACAAAGAAATACAAGATATTGTGGCCGGGTGTTGACATCCACCATAGACAGCGGTATTTTTTCATCTGCGGCTGTAAACGGACTGTTAAGAAGCCATGGCGCCAGAACCCGCCGAGAGGCCGCTGAGACATTCAACTCACGGTATTTTCCGTTTTCCGCTTTTTGTTCTCCGCAAGATTCTTACGCGGTTTCCTTCCCGGCCGTTCTGCAGTGGGTGGAGGGGCGGGTCATCACCAAGTTTGCCCATGAGAGAGGATCCCATGAACGAGACATATCTTCAGACCACAACCGGTTCCTTCCAGACTCCCTACACGCAACGGGGCCTGACCTTTTCGCGCCGCTTCTCCAGGGAAGGCGTTTCTCCTTACGATGAAATCCGCTGGGAACGGCGCACCGCATCCATCAGTGACACCAAGGGCAACACGATCTTCGAGCAGAAGGACGTGGAGGTGCCCATGGACTGGTCGATGACGGCGACCAATATTGTGGCCTCGAAGTACCTGCACGGGCAGCTCGGCACGCCGGAGCGGGAGACGGGCGTGCGGCAACTGGTAGGGCGCGTGGCGGAGACGATTCGTGACTGGGGTATGTCCGGCGGCTACTTTGCCACCGCGGCCGATGCGGCTATCTTCCACGACGAGCTGGTCCACATGCTGCTGACCCAGAAGGCGGCCTTCAACTCGCCGGTCTGGTTCAACGTGGGTTGCGACCGGCTGGAACCCGAGGCGGACGGACAGAATTGGCACTGGGATCCGGTCACGGGCGGCGTCAAGTACTCAGCCACGGGATACAAGAATCCGCAGTGCTCGGCCTGCTTCATCAACGCGGTCGATGACTCGCTGGACTCGATTCTGACCCTGGCCAAGACCGAGGGGATGCTGTTCAAGTGGGGCTCGGGGACGGGCACAAACCTTTCATCGATCCGCGGATCGATGGAGCTGCTCTCGGGCGGCGGGCAGGCTTCCGGACCGCTCAGCTTTATGCGTGGGTTCGACGCTTTCGCGGGCGTCATCAAGTCCGGCGGCAAGACGCGCCGCGCCGCCAAGATGGTGATCCTGAATGTGGATCACCCCGACATCATGGAATTTATCGACTGCAAGGCCAAAGAGGAAGCCAAGGCCCACACGCTCATCAAAGCTGGATACGATGGCTCGGGTCCGGACTCTGAGGCATTCTCGTCGATCTTCTTCCAGAACGCCAACAACTCGGTGCGCGTGAGCGATCCGTTCATGCGAGCCTACGAAGCGGACGGGGCCTTCACCACCTACACGGTGAAGGACCACCAGCCGGTGAGGACGTACAAAGCGCGCGAAATCATGCGCAAGATCTCTGAAGCGACGTGGCTCTGCGGCGATCCCGGCATGCAGTTCGACGACACGATCAACCGCTGGCATACGAGCAAGAACACGGCGCGCATCAACGCCTCGAATCCCTGCTCGGAGTATATGTTCCTGGACAACTCGGCCTGCAACCTGGCCAGCTTCAATCTGTTGAAGTTTGTAACTCCGGCTGGCACGTTTGATATACCGGCCTACCGGCATGCAATCTCGGTGATGATTACGGCCATGGAGATCCTGGTGGACAACTCGGGTTATCCGACCGAGTCAATCTCCCGGAACTCGCACGACTACCGGCCGCTGGGCCTGGGCTACGCCAACCTGGGCGCGCTGCTGATGTCCTTCGGCCTGCCCTACGATTCCGCGGCCGGCCGCGATCTTGCCGCCGCTCTCACGGCCATCATGTGCGGCCAGGCCTACCTGCAGTCAGCGGTGATTGCCGCCAATTGCCCGCCGCTGGCCTCGGCCACGCCTCTGACAGCGAGCGTCGAGCGGCAGGGCGGCGCCTGCCCGGGCTTCTACGTCAACCGCGAGCCGTTTCTAGACGTGATCCGGATGCATCGCGCGGAAGTCAACAATATCGGCAAGTCGAAGACCAGCGGCGAGCCCTTCACCGTGCCGCAGCTCGACGCTCTGATTGATGCCAGCCGCGAGAGCTGGGACCTGGCGCTGGTTTACGGTGAGCGTCATGGCTACCGCAACTCGCAGACCACGGTGCTGGCGCCTACCGGCACCATCGGCTTCATGATGGACTGCGACACCACAGGCATCGAGCCCGATCTGGCGCTGGTCAAGTACAAAAAGCTGGTTGGTGGTGGCATGATCAAGATCGTCAATAATACCGTGCCCGCCGCGCTCTTCAAGCTGGGCTACGACAACGACGAGGTCAACGCCATCGTCAGCTACATCGACGCGACCGGGACGATCGAGGGCGCGCCGGGCATTCGTCCCGAGCACCTCCCAGTCTTCGATTGCAGTTTCAAGCCGGCCAAGGGCACGCGGTCGATCCACTACATGGGGCACATCAAGATGATGGCGGCGGCGCAGCCGTTCCTCTCCGGCGCCATCTCGAAGACCGTGAATCTGCCGCACGAGGCCACCGTGGATGAGGTTGCCGAAGCCTATACCGCGAGCTGGCGCCTGGGCATCAAGGCCGTGGCGATTTACCGCGACGGATCCAAGGGCACGCAGCCGCTGAATACCAGTCTCGAAACCAAGCGCGAGCCCTCGGCTCTGGATGCCGCCGGCAGTCGCGTGCTGGCAAAACTGGCCTCTGGCCAGACCGCTGCCGAAGCCGACCTGAAAGCTTTGGAAGCCAAGACTGCCGAGAAGCTCGAGGTGAGTGTCAAGGATGTGGTCGTTGCAGCCGGTGCCTTCCAGAAAGCCCTGGATGAGATCGCCGCGGCTGCCGAACTGCCGGTGCTTGAAACTGTAAGAGCCGTGGAAGCCGCGACAGAGGTGCAGGACCTGAATGCCCCGCCGCGCGCCGTGCGCCACCGGCTGCCGGAGGAGCGCGCATCGGTCACTCACAAGTTCTCCATCGCCGGCCATGAGGGCTACATCACCGTGGGCCTCTACCCCACCGGTCAGCCGGGCGAGATCTTCATCCGGATGGCCAAGGAGGGCTCGACCGTCTCCGGCCTGATGGACGCCTTTGCCACCGCTATTTCGCTCGCATTGCAGCATGGGGTGCCGCTCAAGGTGCTATGCGAAAAGTTTGCGCACACCCGCTTTGAGCCTTCGGGCTGGACCGGCAACGAGCAGATTGGCTATGCCAAGAGCCTGATGGACTACATCTTCCGCTGGCTCCATCTGCGCTTCCTCTCAGGCCAGCAGTTGGCTTTGTTTGCCGGTCTGGCTCCGCAGGCGCCGCAACTGCCCGCCTCGCCCAGCCTGCTTGAGGAGACTGAAGCCGCCGAGGAAGAGAATATCTCGCAGGATCAGCTGACCAAGCTTGCGGCGGAGGTGGCCAGGCGCCTGAACCAGGTGAGCGCTCATCCGGTTGCTCCGCCTGCGGGTGGCGCACCGGCACGGCGGACGCCCGAGGCGCAATCTGCACCCCAGCCGGCGGCGGGTCCAGAGCAAGTGCCCTCCCTGCAGGATCGCGGCATCTACCACGCGGCCGACGCGATGCGCGATATGTACGACATGGGAGACGCGCCCAGTTGCGGCACCTGCGGCGCCATCATGGTCCGTAACGGCAGTTGCTATCGCTGCATGAGCTGCGGCTCAACCAGCGGTTGTAGTTAGATCCTTATTCATACTCATAGTGGAGCAGCTGTCCACTATTTTTGTCTTTTTGAATGAGGAAATAGAGAGGTACTTCTAACGCCTTATTTTCTCTCAACGACGTGCCGTTTGCTGATGCGAACTTTGCGCGAGCGGCGTTGGCCTCTACATCTTGACGAGCCAATCAGATCAATGCCGCTCAGATCACCGCCAGCCTAACAAGGAAGGACCGCGCACGAAGCTGTACGCAAGCGCCGCGAATTGACACTGAGTCGCGAGGGGCCCACTGATATAGGCTGGCAAGTTCATCGAAGTTACCGCGTACATTTGTTCAACAGCAGTTTCACCCGCGGCTCAGCCTTCACGAACTGGAGAAACACTGAAACAGCAGAGAACGGGCCGAATCGCATTCTTACAGACATGAACCGGCCGGCCAGTTTGGAACTTGGCGGCGATAGCGAATCCTGCCGGGTCCAGACAAGGGACGGCCACAGCCAATCAAATCCCGAATGGCCATGCCCCGCTGTCTTGGTACCAGTCGTAGTTTTTCTCCGCGCCGGGCCGGAATTGCCAGTGGTCCGGGGTGGTGTTGTTCTGCCAGTCAGTCGCAACCGCCTCGGCGCCGTTCGTTGCCATCTGGAATGCTGCGCGCACGGCAGCCCGCTGCTCCGGACCCATGGCTGCTGCCTGCGGTGAGACCAGGAGCACGGTCCCGCTCCTGGCCACCACGTCAAGCCACTGTCGATTACAAGACCACGGAATCTCGGTTGTGATAGGTGCGCAGTCGGGATCGAGCGCGAAGAACGCTCGATGCTGGGGCAACCTGAAAGCTAGCGTGTTGACCCCCATGCGCCGCGTGCGTTCCCATATCCTGCCGCTCACGTCATCGCCGGTCCGCTGCGAATCGAAGATGCCCGCGCCGAGGTGACCGACGGTGTTGCAGCCCATGAGGAGCGTATGCTGCCCGGCAGCCTGGCGGATCGCCTCATACAAGCCGCGGATGATCTCGGCGTTGGTCTTGCTGCGATCATGAAGACTCCAGCCCGGAAGCGTGGGCTCAGCATGCATTTCAAATCCCCACTGCCCGAGGAGGTCGTAGGTGGAGAAATCATGTTTGATGAGTTGGTAGCCCCAGCCGGTGGCCTGGGTCACTTTGGCCAGCACGCGCTCCATGGCTTCCGGAACGGTTGGATCGAATGCGAGGTTGGCTTTGAGGTTGCTTTGGTTGCCGAAGCGCGCATTGGGCAGAAGCAGGTTGGAAGGAGTGCTGGAGTCGGCCTGCAACGGACGAATCCACAAACCGGGTCGCACACCGTGGCTTCGGATGTTGGCGGCCAATGCGGCCATATCGGGAAAGGCTTCTTTGTTTTTCCAACCGTCATCGATGACAGTGAAAGGCCGCGGCCCACGGGCCGGGGCGAGAGACGCCATCGATTCCGCATCCCGAACGATCTGGTCGGCCTTGTTCCGGCCATAGGCGTAGTACCAGTCATTGCTGCCGTAGATCGTCGCCACGGGGCGGGGACGATCGCACATCCCGCGGCAGAAGGCACGCGCCGCGTCAAGGGCATTTTCACCCGGGCTGCCCTGCCGCGTAACTACGGTGGCGGCCGGCAGCTCCCGCTCACCCAGCACAACACCAGAGCCTCCGTTGCTCAGGTTGAGCCAGAGTGATATGCCCTGCGGATCGATCTGCCAGAAGCAAAAAGCCCCAGCTCCGGTCTTTACGCCGTACCCGTGCAGCGACTCCCGGTCGGCAGTGAGAAAGTACCAGGGAAGGACGCGTTCCGGAACCAGTGTCTCCCAGTGCAGCTCTCCGTAGCTGCGCTCCCATGCGTCGCCCAAAACGAGGAGTCCGGGTTCAACAGAGAGACTCCATCGTACCTGGACGTGTGTTGGAGAAGAGGATGTCGCTGCTACAGTGATCGGCAAATGATCCTGCTGCGGATTGGTTGTAACCAGCAATCCTCTTCCAGTCCATCGCGTGCCAGCGCGGCTGAGCTGCAATGGCTCATGGAGGCCGCTAAATGCGGTGACGAAATCCGGAGCGCGCAGGATGTCGAGGAAGCTTGCCGATTTGCTCTCTGATCCCGCTACCGGGGAGGGATGGAGGAATCTGGCTCCGGCCACGCCAAAACCGGAGCAGGCCAGGCCTTCAATGATCTGTCTGCGGGTGAGAGGTTGCATTTACCCACAGAATACCTGATTCCGCGTCTCAACACGCCCACCACGATTGCCCGGGATCAACAGCGTTCACGTTCGGGCGTAAAATAATGGTGAGAACTGAAACTCGCTGAGGACCAAGTCGCCGTTGAGAGGATTTGGTCCTTGTTCATTTGAACCAGTTTCGGACCTCGTTCTTCATGATGACCATTCGTGGTCTCTCCTGGTCCTGAGGAGGAGCGGCTGTGGCCTGGCGGGCAGCGCTATTCCCGGCCAAGCACTTTCCCTTGCATGTCAAGAAGATTGGATGAAGCGAAGTTGCGAGGAGGAGTCATGGAGCTGACATTGAGCGATGAGGAGCTGGAGTTCCTGTTAAACATCCTGGAGCAACGTCATCAGGAAGTGTTGGAAGAAATTACGCACACAGATCGCCGCGAGTTCAAAGAGGCACTGCGCAGGAACGAGAAAGTCCTCGAATCCCTGGTTTGTCGCTTGCGGGGAATGGCCGTGCAAGAGTCGAAACCTTGAAGCTGGTCGAGCTGACACGCGCGAGCAATTCCATGCTCCGTTTTTTATTTCTACACCGCGGCAATTGCTCAAACTGCTAAAGGGCAATTCTGGCTCCGACAAATGCCTGCCCACGGTCGGTGAGGAAAACAACGAGAATCTGGTCAAACTTCCGAATTGTTCCGCGGGCAGGGATGGCAAATTGGAGGATTTCACCACCGTTCCGTTTTCCAGCCTGCTTTCCACGGGAGTACGTCCTCGCTCCTCGTCGATCACCGGTTGCTGGCCGCGGTAGGTCCGGGGTTTGCCTGGCGTGGATGAGCCCGCGAGCAGCACGGCCAACTTGATCGAGGCCGCGCTCGGATCACGGCTTTCCACCGCAACCTGAATCTGGCGGCAGCAGGAAAAGGTCGGAGCATCGCCGTAGACACCAGAATGCGCGCGGTTCGCGGAATGGCGGGTGGTCCACATCTCATGACCCCATGCCACCACGAGAGCTGGGGCACCCAAAGGTAGCGGAACAATGGTCCCCCAAAACCGGGGTGCCTGTGGAAGGAAGATTTGTAACGAAATGCCGGCCGGGGTTCAGCGATTCAGGCCGGGGACATCAGATGTTGCAGACCAACTCACTCATCTAGCCCGATTTGCGCCGTGAATGAGGTAAAGGTCTTCGGAACCGGGCCTCAGTCATTCTTCAGTCCCAAACAGCAATCCTTGTTCCGGCTTTTTCTCATCAAGCGCCTCTGCTTTCATCTCTTCGCCGGGCAAAATGCGAAGCAGATGCACCGGTGGCCGCGGCGACGGGGCGAGGTACTCGGCGTACTCCCGCGGAGCGAGGACCTCTGGCTGGCGATCGTGAATCGGCCGCATCACTTCGTTGGCTTCGCCGGTAAGGATGGAGAAGGTCTGTTCCCACTGGCCCGTGCGCGGGTTGTGCCACGGAGACCAGAGGCCTGCCATACCGAACAGTTCGCCGCCGTGTACGGTGAACTCGAACTTCTTCTTCGCGCGAGATGGAGCGTGAGTCCATTCAAAAAAGGCGTCAGCCGGCACGATGCAGCGCCGTTCCCGGAAGGCCTCCCGCCAGAACCGTGATCGCTCGACACCCTCCGAACGCGTGTTAAACAGGAAGCGGTCCGGCAGCTTGAAACCCCAGCGCATCGGCGCGATCCGCCGTTCCCCTTCCGGTGTGAGATAGATAACCGGCTGCACAGAGCCCGGCGCGATGTCGTCCTCGGACTCGATCTCGAGCTCCTCCAGGCCGCCCTCAACCTCGAACAGCTCGGCGATCTTCTCTTTGGTTGAACGGCGACGATAGCGGCCACACATAGGGCCAGTGTAGCCCAACTATATTCCTCATCTTTTCAGCAAATTAGCGAAAGCTTGCAGCAAAACCAGTGCAAACGGGCTTGCGTGCTCGCATGAGAAAGGCGAATATATAGCGAAGATTCTCCCATGGCGACCGCCGCCACAATCCGCCGCCAGATTGAGTCGGCCCTGGCCGATCGCATTCCTGCTGCGCTTACTCCGCAGCCAAGGACGGTACGGCCGCGTTGGCCCACTGGCGTGGTGGCCGTCGATGAGCTGCTCGGTGGCGGCCTGCCTGTTGGGGCCATCACGGAGATGGCCGGGCCGGAGTGCTCCGGGCGCACCTCACTTGCGCTTGCGTTCGTGGCCGCATGCACCAGCGCGGGCCGCGTCTGCGCATGGGTCGACGTCTCAGACTCGCTGAGCCCCGAAGCCGCTGCTGCGGCCGGCATCCGGCTTGATCGTCTGCTCTGGGTGCGCTGTGGCGTGATCCAGCAGGCGGCGCCAGCGCCGCGCCGGGCATTTCATCTGCCCGCGCAATACTTCGCGCCCACGGCTCCCATCAAAGGCTTGCATGGGGGTGGTTGCGGCGGCCACCCACGCACGGAAGTGAAGGGACTTGCCGGAGCCGTTGGCGCGCTGCTCGACCCTGCGGCCATCGCTCCGCGCTGCGCGGAGCCGCAGCGCCGTGGGAAGCCCATGCGGGAAGAGGTGCCGCGCGTGGCCATTCCGCCGGCGGAAGCGCCCAGGCGCAGGTCGCAACCGCGCAAGCCCTGGCCGCGCATGGAGCAGGCGCTGCGAGCCACTGATCTTTTGTTGCAGACGGGCGGCTTTGCCGTGGTCGTGCTTGACATGGCAAGCCTTGCGCCTGAAGTCGCATTGCGCGTGCCTCTGGCCACGTGGTTTCGCTATCGCGCCGCGGCCGAGCGCACGCAGGCAAGTGTTCTGCTGCTTACCCAAGCCGCGTGTGCCAAAAGCAGCGCAGGCCTTGTGCTGCGCATGCGGCAGGCCGCAGAGATGAACGAGGAATCAACCGTTTTCACCGGCCTTTCCTGCCGCGTCGAGGCCATCCGCGAGCGCTTTCAGACGATCGCGAAGGTTGTTCCTCTGCGCAAGCCTCCGGCGCGCGAGAGCGGCGCAGACTGGCAGGCGCGCAGCGCATGGGCGGGTGTGCGATGAAGCCGCGCGCTCTCTATGCCTGCATCGCCGTGCGCGAGTTTCCCGCGCAGGCCATGCTGCGCCTGCGCCCGGAGTCAGGTGCGGAACCATGTGTGGTCCTCGATGGCACGCCGCCGCTTGAGACTGTCTGCTCGTTGAACACGCGCGCACATCGGCTCGGCGTGACCGCAGGCATGACGCGCGTTGAAGCGGAGATTTTTCCGGCAACGCTGCTGGCGCGCTCGCGCAGCGAAGAACAGAACGCGCGTTCCGCGCTGCTTGCCTGCGCGGCGCAGTTCACGCCGCGCGTTGAGGAGTGCGGACGCGGCTCGACGTATCTCTGCGTGCTCGACATTGCCGGGACTGCGCAACTCTTCGGCCCACCGGCAAAACTTGCCGCGAGTCTTCTCGAACGACTGCGCTCCGTGGGCCTCGCGGCCGCTATCGCTGTCGCCGCCAGCTTCCACACCGCGCGCTGTCTTGCCCTTGCGCGCAACTCCGGCTTCTGCGTTATTGCCGCCGGGCAGGAGAGCGCCGCGCTCGCTGCGTTGCCGCTCTCTGTGCTCGATCTTACCGGGCAACAGGCTGACACCTTCGCCGCCTGGGGCATTCGCACGCTCGGTGAGCTTGCCGGCCTGCCCGAAGCTTCGCTTGTTGCGCGCATGGGGCAGGAGGCAAAGCGCCTGCGTCAGCTCGCACTCGGCGCATCGCCTCATCTGTTTGTTCCGCTCGAAGAGGATCTTGCCCTCGAAGAGAGAATTGAGCTCGATACACCAGTCGAGCTGCTCGACTCGCTGTTATTTGTTCTACGCGTGCTTCTCGAACAGTTGATTGCGCGCGCTACGAGCCACCTGGCCACTCTGGCCGCAGTCACGATCGTGCTCCGGCTGGATGGTGGCGCGGAACACAGACGCGCAGTTCGCCCAGCGCTCGCCGGAAACGATCTGCAGCTCTGGATGAAACTTGTGCAACTCGATCTTGCCGCGCATCCACCGCAGGCTGCGATCCTCGGCGTCACGCTGACGGCTGAAACCGGCAGCCGCGGCAAAGTCCAACTCGGCCTGTTTTCACCCCAATCGCCGGAGCCGGACAAACTTGATGTCACGCTGGCGCGGCTACGCTCGATCGTCGGCGACGACTGTGTTGGTATGCCCGTGCTCAAGGATACCCACCGCACCGGCAGCTTTGAGATTGCAGCCTTTCGCGCTACTTCCGCAGGCAGAGAAACTTCGCGCAGCAGCGAGCCGCGGCCGACGCGCGGCGCTCTGCGCATGTTGCGCCCGGCTGAACCGCTGAGCATCACCCTGCGCGGCAGGACGCCCGAGGCCTTCGTCTTTCGCGCAACGCGCTATCATGTGGAGCGAGCCTACGGACCATGGATTGCGAGCGGCGAATGGTGGAGTCCGACGCTCTGGGCTGTGCAACAGTGGGACGTGATCGCGCGCAACGCCGCCGGAGAATTGCTCTACTGCTGCCTCGCCTTCGCGCCTATCGAGAAGGCCTGGCAGATGGCCGGCCTCTATGATTGACGATTACATCGAGCTTCACGCCGCGAGCGCCTTCAGCTTTCTTGAGGGAGCTTCGCAGCCTGAAGACCTCATCGAACGCGCCGCCGAGTTGCAGATGCCGGCCGTTGCGTTGCTCGATCGCAACGGCGTCTACGGAGCAACGCGCTTTCACACCGCGGCTGTGCGCGCAGGCGTGGCCGCGCACGTCGGCGCGGAGATTGCAGTCACCGGCTTAGGTCCACGTCTGCTGGCCTCCGAGTGGCTTCCGATGCGGCGCATGCCTGAGCCCGCGCGCTTGCCGCTCTTGTGCACCTCGCGCATCGGCTATCAGAACCTCTGCCAACTCATCACCTCGTTCAAGCTGCGCGAGCCGAACAAGGGAGAAGGCGCGGCCACACTGGAGGAACTTGCTCAATATGCCGAAGGCCTTGTCTGCCTTACCGGTGGCGACGAAGGCCCGCTTGCCTCAGCACTTGTTCACGGTGGAGAAGCTGCCGGCCGCAAGCTCGTTGACCGGCTTATCGCGATCTACGGGTGCGAGAACGTCTGCATCGAACTGCAGCGCCATCATGAACGCGAAGAAGAGTGGCGCAACCACGCCGCGCTGCGCATCGCCCGGTCACTGAATCTTCCGGTGCTTGCAACCAACGGTGTGCGCTATGCCAGGGCTTACGACCGCGAGATCCTCGACGTCTTCACGTGCATTCGCCATCATGCGCAGCTCGATCGCGCAGGGCGTCTGCTGTCGCTGAACAGCCAGCGTTTTCTGCGCCCGGCGCGCGAGATGATGCGCCTCTTCGCCGACATACCTGACGCCATCGCCAACACGCGCGAACTCTCCACGCGCCTCACGTTCCGCCTCAACGACCTTGGCTACGAGTTCCCGCATTATGCCGTGCCCCCGGGCGAAACCATGGACAGCTACCTCGCCCAGCTTGTGGCAAAAGGTGTGGTGAATCGTTACGGACCGAAGAGCGATGCGGACCTGATGCGCCGCGCACGGGCCCAGGTCGAGCATGAGCTCAAGTTGATCGCGAAGCTGGGCTTTGCCGGTTACTTCCTCATCGTCTGGGACATCGTGCAGTTCGCCAAGCGCAATGCCATCCTCATTCAGGGCCGTGGCAGCGCAGCCAACTCCGCCGTCTGCTATGCGCTTGAGATCACTGCTGTCGATCCCGTTGGCATGGAATTGCTCTTTGAGCGCTTCTTGAGCGAGAACCGCTGCGAATGGCCTGACATCGACCTCGATCTGCCTTCCGATCAAATGCGCGAGCAGGCGATTCAATACATTTATCAGCGCTATGGTGAACTCGGCGCGGCAATGACGGCCAACGTCATTACTTATCGCAGCCGCTCGGCAGCGCGCGAAGCAGGCAAGGCGATGGGGTTCGATGAAGAGACGCTCGGCCGTCTGTCCGGCCTCGTCGGGCGCTGGGAGTGGCGCGGTGCCGCCGACACCATGGCCAATTCATTCCGCCAGGCGGGGTTTGACATCCAACATCCGCGTATCGCGAAATACCTGGAACTCTCCATGCGCCTGCAGGGACTGCCGCGCCATCTTGGCCAGCACTCCGGCGGCATGGTCATTTGCAAAGGTCTGCTTAACCGCGTTGTACCGCTCGAGCGTGCATCGATGCCCGGCCGCACCGTCATTCAGTGGGACAAGGAAGACTGCGCAGACATGGGAATCATCAAGGTCGATCTGCTTGGGCTGGGCATGATGGCTGTGCTCAAGGACTCCATCGAGCTTATCCCGCGCCACTATGGCGAGCGCATCGACCTTGCCCACCTGCCCGAGGATGCGGAGGTCTATCGCACACTGCAACGCGCCGACACGATCGGCATGTTCCAGGTGGAGAGCCGCGCACAGATGGCCGCGCTGCCGCAGAATCATCCTGAGCACTTCTACGATGTCGTCGTACAGGTCGCCATCATCCGGCCCGGCCCAATCGTCGGCAAAATGATGCATCCTTACATGCGGCGCCGCCAGGGATTGGAGCCGGTGACGTATCCTCATCCCTTGCTCGAGTCCGTGCTCCGGCGTACGCTCGGCGTGCCGCTCTTTCAGGAGCAGCTCCTGCGCATGGCGATGACCGTCGCCAACTTCTCCGGCGCGGAGGCTGAGGAGTTGCGCCGCACGGTTGGCATGCGCCGTTCCTGGGAACGCATGAAGAATCTAGAAGGCCGCCTGCGCACAGGCATGACGGCAAACGGCATCGACGAGGAGACGCAGCAGCGCATTGTCGACAACATCAGCTCGTTTGCGCTGTATGGGTTTCCCGAGTCGCACGCCGCGAGTTTTGCGCTCATCGCCTATGCCTCGGCCTATCTCAAGGTGAAATATCTCGCTGCCTTCACCTGCGCTCTGCTGAACAATCAGCCGATGGGCTTCTATGCGCCGGCGGTGTTGGTTACAGATGCGCGCCGGCACGGATTGCGCGTGAAGCCCATCGACGTGCAGATCTCCGAATGGCCTTGCATCCTCGAACACGAGCCGGATGGATCACTGTCGCTACGGCTGGGCATGGGCTACGCACGTGGCCTGCGCCGCCAGGTTGCGGAAGCGCTTGTCACCGCGCGCGCGCAGGAAGGCGCCTTTACTTCTGCGGAAGACCTTGCTCTGCGCGTACCGTTGCTGAATCGCAAGGAACTCGCGCTGCTGGCGCGCATTGGCGCACTCAACAGCGTTAGCGGCATCGAGCACCGCCGCGATGCGCTCTGGCAGGTGGAGCGCGCCGGGAAACTCGAAGGCCCGTTATTGCGCCAACAAAGCGAGTGGCTGTGCGATCAAACCGAGATACAGCCGCTCCAATCCATGACAGATACTGAACGCCTCGTCGCCGATTACAGCGGAACCGGCCTCACCGTAGGCCGCCATCCCATGCAGTTCCGCCGCGAGGCTTTGCGCGCGCACGGCATCCTTGCCGCGGCCGAGCTGCAACAGAAGCCCAGCGGAGCATGGGTGCGCTCTGCGGGCTGCGTCATCGCGCGCCAGCGGCCTGGCACGGCGAAGGGCTTTCTCTTTATCTCGATGGAAGACGAGACAGGCATCACGAACGTGATCGTGTCACCGGGCCTTTTCGAACAGGAGCGCCTCGTAGTCACACGCGCACGCTTTTTGCTTGTTGAAGGGCCTCTTCAGAATCAGCATGGCGTCATTCATATTCGCGCCAGGCGGCTACAGCCTCTCTCCGATGAAGCTATCGATGTCCGCTCGCATGACTTTCACTAATGAAGAATAACTCTGCAAGAGCAATACCCCGCCGCAGTCCCATGGTAATCGAACTTAACCATGAATCTCCTGATTGGAAAAAAGTACTGAACTATTCACCATAACTGTTCCGATCTGCTCTCTCGTCCAAGCTTAACTAAAATTGCCTGCTTCAAGAATGCTATCTGACAGATTACGATTCTTTTGCGCCTGCAGCTTTTGCAAAGCCTGCCGCGAGTTTAAAACTTATACGGAGTTTACTGATACTAAGGTAGTAACTGACAGTGAGTGCTCGATGAAAGTCTCAGAACTGAGTACCCCGTCCATCTTTCCGCGCGGAATGTGTTCCTTTGCGCATCAGGTTCAGCAGACAGATCATGCGAGTCCGGCTGGCTGCCACCCTGCAAGAACTTCAACCGTACAATATAATCGTCGCTATGAAAATAGGCCGCGAGAGTGGAATAGCGTGTTTGCTCGTCCTTTTGTGTTGCCTGGGCTGCCGCACCAACACCTCGCGCTCGACGATCGCCGTGATTCCCCGCGATAGTGCCGAAGAGATTTGGGTATCGGAGCATGGCGGGGCAGTGGATGCTGCTTTCCGGCATCACTTGAAAATTTATTGGAACGGCCCCACCCGCGACGATGAGGTAGAGCAACAGATCGCTCTGTGCGAGAAAGTCATTGCCGGGCGGTATTATGGACTGATCCTCAGCCCCAACAACTCCTTCGCTCTTAATACGACAATTGAGCGCGCGGTTGAGAGCGGAATTCCTGTTGTCATTGTAGGCGCGCCGATCCCTATCTCTGCCCGCCGCGGCCTGACGTTTGTGTTGAACGATGCGGAAGAAATGGGGACACTGGCAGCAGAGCGCGCCCGCACAATACTGGGCGGGAAGGGAAGAATCATCATTCTTGGCGCAGACGCTTTGTCCCCCGGCAGCGTCGAACGATCGAACGCCTTTGAGAAGGCTTTGCAGCGCGAGGCGCCTGGAATCACCATTGAAGAAAAGCTTGCTGGATCGTTGAGCTTCGGCGAAGCTGAACTTGCGTCGGAGCAAGATATCCACGCCTTTTCCGGAAGAACGGTGATCTTTGCGCTCGGCCCCAATGAAACAGAGGGAGCCGCCGCCGCTGTGCGCAACACCGGAACATCAAACAGAATCAGCATCATCGGTTGTGACCAGACTCTAGATCTGCTCTTTCTTCTGCGTCACAGGAAGATTGACTCATTGCTTGTGGAGAATACCCGGGACATGGGTAATCTTGCAGTCAAGGAGATCATCGCGGAGAAACAAGGGAAGCTGGTTTCCCCACGGACCCTGGTCGATCCCGTATTAGTTACGCGCGAAAACATTGACCAGGAGGCGATTCAGCGAATCCTCTCATTGCGGTGGAGGCCTCGTAATGAATAGTCGCGTGTATGGATGGCGGAAATGGGTGATCCTCACCGCTGCCGCACTAATTTTTCTTGGAGCGTTGCTGTTATTCACCTTCATGCGCGGCAGGCGCACTGTGCTGCCTTACCGCGATTCATTTTCGTCAAACAGCGCAACTCAGTGGCAGGCCTTCGGAGGAGCTTGGCAGCTTAGTAACGGCACCATGTTCAACCGCTCTGACGAGCGTGGCGCAAAACTCATTGCCGGATCATCGGACTGGTCAGATTACAGGATGCAAGCGGACCTGCAGATGATCGGCAACGGTGGAGATATAGGCATCATTGTCCGTGCGGGCCGGGCGGAACGCGGCATTGATTCCTACAACGGCTATTACATCGGCCTCAGAAGCCTCGACTCGTCACTCGTCATCGGCCGCGCCGACTACGGCTGGCTGGAAGGTCATCCTGTTCCGATGCCCGGAGGGGTACAACCCTCCGTTTGGTATCGGCTGGTGGTCGTCGCCGTTGGCTGCCGCATCGCGGCTACTGCGACCAACATTGAGACCGGCCAAAAGGCATGGGCCGCATTCGAAGAAAACCCGTGCGTCAGGAAGGGCAAGATTGGCTTGCGGTCCATGGCAACCGGTGGCGCCTGGCGGAACATTTCTGTTGCGCGCGCAACTTTGCAGGATTGGGAATCCATTCGTGCCCATGCGGCCTTCGTGCAGCGCCCAATCTACCCAATCCGCGAGGCGGATTACAACAAGATGCGCGATGCCGATCTTGCCGAGAGCCATGGCCCGGAGCGAAACAACCATATCGGGATGATTCTTCTCTCCGGCAATCATCTAAGATCGGCGAAATTACACGAGCCGGAACTTGCGCCGATCGAAAACTTAAAGGAAGCTATATGGCCAGGGCAGCAATTGAGAATTCGTGGTGTTGTAACGCTTATTGACCCGCTCTTCGTACAAGATTCTACCGGCGGCATTGCTGTAGAGGTCCGGAAGTCCGTGCTTCTGAATCTGGGCGACGAAGTAGAGATTACAGGTACACAGGTGAATTCAGGTTACGCCCCGAGATTTGAAGCGTCTGCCATCCGCCTGCTTTGGGACCGAACTCTCGTGGTTCCCCTTTCTATTTCCAGCACGCAGGCAGCCAGCGGAGCGTTCAATTCATCGTTGGTGGAAGTTCGCGGCTATCTGCGTTCAAAAGCGATAGCTTCCAAAGGAACAATCATTCTAAATATCAGTGACGCATCTCAATCTTTCACTGTTATCAGCAAGAGCCCGCTTTCTCTGCGCGACTACAAGGGCTGGGAATCAGAAAGTTTGTTGCGAGTTGATGGAGTTTGCGTGCTCGGTGAGCCGTTTTCCACTGGCGGCTCCGCCTTTGCCATCCTTACCCGCTCTACGGATGATATTCAGGTAATATCCGGACCGCCGTGGTGGAGCGGAGAACGGCTCTTGCGCCTGATCCTCCCCCTCATCCTGCTGGTAATTTTAGGAATCGTTCTCTATATCCGGATCGAGCGCTGGAAGATGCGCGGAATCTTAGAGGAGCGCGAACGGCTGGCTCACGAGATGCACGACACCCTGGCGCAGAGTTTTGCGGGAGTTGGTTTCCATCTTCAGGGAATACGAAATACCCTTCGCAGTGGCAACTCGTCCAGCGCAAACAACCTGATGGAAAAGCTCGATCTGGCCTGCGATCTCGTAACGCAGACCCACCGCGAGGCAAGCGCAAATATCGCCGCCCTCCATCCGGATGCGGACGAGGGCCGTGATCTGCTCGTTGCGCTTGAACACTATGCCATGCGAATGTTCAACGCGGTCGATCTTGCGGTCGTGGCGGCGCGGGAGGGTGCGCCGCGCGATCTCTCGCTCCCCGTCCGCGACGCGCTCTTTCAAATTGGCCGTGAAGCAATCACGAATGTTATCCGGCACAGCCGCGCCAGCCAGATTGCGCTGAGTTTGCGCTACGAATTCAAGTGGCTTGTACTTACGATTCGGGATAATGGGATCGGTTTCATCCCCAGCCAGCAGACCGGATTCGGTATGAGGACGATGCATAGCCGGTGTGAGGCAATCAGTGCTGAAATGAGTGTTACCAGCACCCCCGGGTCTGGCACTACGATCTCAGTGCGTTCTCCATACGGTTTGCGGCTTACCTTTCTGGACTGGATCAGGCACGTCTGGAAACGGCAGCAAGCCATGCTCGGCAGTGCTTCCGCATCCAGCGATTAGGCTGATGGAAGATAGATGGCAGCCACCATCGCGCCTGCCTCTATCCTTCCTCCATACGCACAAGCCCCTGCTGCAGAGCTACGGCAATCGCTTCGCTCCGGTCTCGTACGCCGAGCTTTTCCAGCACGCTCACAACATGGTTGCGAACTGTATTCTCACTAATGGAGAGTTCCTCTGCGATTTCATGATTCTTCATACCGCGCGCCACCAATTGAAGAATCTCCAATTCGCGCGTACTCAACGGCGCGCGGCTGAGCCTCTGCGCAAGCTGTTGCGCGATATGTGCCGGAATCCAGCGCTCGCCCGCATAAACTTTGCGGATTGCCTCGGTTACCTGCTCCAGGGAGGAACTTTTCAAAATGTACGCCATCGCGCCTGCCTTCACGGCGCCAAAAACATCCTCATCGGAGTGGTACGTCGTCAGGACCACGGAGCGAACATTAGGGCAAAGGTGGCGCAGCTCAAGCAACATCGCCTCGCCGTTCATCTCCCTCATCCGCAAGTCAGCAAGAACAACGTCGGGCAAAACCAATGGTATTGCCTCCAATGCGTCCTTGCCACTTGCGGCCATTCCCACAACCTTCATATCCGGCTCGCTCTCAAGCATGGTCTTAAGGCCAAGCCGAACAACGGCATGGTCGTCAACGATGAAAATACGAATCGCTTTTCTCACTCTCGCTCCTGCAAGCGCAGAGCGAATTTTATCCCATTTGGCCTCTCATCGGGCCGTATTCATGCAGTAGTCCTCCAGCACTATCTGAAAATGCGCGTACTAGACCATTGACCTCCCTATCGCATCTTCCATAGCATCAATCCGCGCGATCTTTCACTATGAAAGCGTATTCAGGATAATGCTTGGCTTTCCACGTGATCACGTCTTTGTTGTTGCCGGTGTGATGGTCGTCCAGTGCCGGCGATGCCTTACGCTCACGCCTTCATACCCGCAACCCACTTGCTCCTGCGAGAAATCTTATGGCGCGTCAAAAGAAACCGAACTCTCGCTGGCAGGTATCAGTTGCCAGGATGCTGGCAGGCCGGCTCCGAAGCTGAGCGAGCACATATTTTTCGCTCTTCGCAGCACTCAGGCTCCTCGGAGGCGCTACATCCGCGGAGAGAACTCCTTGACAGCCAGACCAATGCCGGGATAGCCTTTCGACGCTGCTGGTAATGCATTACATTCCTGCGTCTGCATTCATCCGCGAAATCCCCGGCGCGGGCAACGTAAGAACTCGGATGTCAGTTCACTGCGACATTCCGCCGGTCAGGACACACAGAGCAACAACTGCACTTAACAATCGAAAATCTTATGGGAGGTCGAACTATGCTGAAATCACAAAGAATTAGATTGCTTCTGGCAATCCTCGTTCCCCTTTGTCTGCTAACATACGGCCGCGCGCAACAACAAACGGGCGAACTGACGGGGCAGATCACGGATAGCAGCGGAGCTGTGATTCCAGGCGCAACGGTGACTATCACCAACCCCGCCCGGGGAATTGCGGTTACTGTGACGACCAACGCGCAGGGTACCTATATTGCGCCCTTGCTCCCACCGGCCGACGGCTATCAGATCTCGGCCTCTAAACCCGGATTTAAGGCCGTAATGCGCGAGGGCATCACCTTGCAGGTGGCGCAGGTAGCGCAGGTCAATCTCTCCCTGGTTGTCGGTTCCTCAACCGAATCCGTTGTAGTGAGCGGAGCTCCACCGCTGCTTGACACGCAGACCTCTTCCGCCGGACAGGTTATCGAGAAACGCACGATCGCAAGCCTCCCGCTCAACGGGCGCAGCACATTTCGACTTATTCAACTTACACCCGGGGTTACTTTCAACTCGTCAGCCTATGGCCAGTTCGGCGACGTGCCCGTTAATACGACCTGGGATACAAACTTTTCCATCAGTGGCGGCCAGGCTCAGAGCAATGAGATTCTCATAGACGGCGTGCCAAGCTCGGCTGGCTTTTTCGATCAGATTACGACGATTCCATCGGTAGATGACACCGAAGAGTTTAAAGTTGAAAGCAATAACCTTTCGGCAGAGTACGGCAGGTTCACCGGCGGCGTCATCAACGTCACCACGAAATCGGGCACGAATGCGGTACATGGGGACGCGTTTGAATTTCTTCGCAACTCGGCTCTTGACGCCAACGATTATATCGATAACAGCAAAGGGGTGAAGGTCCCGCCTTTCAGAATGAATCAATATGGCGGCACCCTTGGCGGCCCAGTTTTCCTTCCCAAGCTCTATGACGGCCGTAACAAGACCTTCTTCTTCGTTGACTACCAGGGGACGCGGAGAGCCCAGGGCACTACCTTCCTGGGAACTGTGCCGACCGCCTTACAGAGAACGGGTGACTTCAGCCAAACCTACAATGCGAAGGATCAATTAGTAGCGATCTATAATCCCTTTTCAACGGAGCCCGATCCAAACCATCCGGGCCAATATATCAGGCAGGCATTTCCGAATAACAAGATTCCCGCTGCGATGCTCGATCCGGTCGCGAAAAATATTATGAGTTACTACCCGTTACCAAACACGCAGGGGTCACCATTCACAAATACAAATAACTTTTTGAGCAATGCCATGATGACGGTAACTCAGGATGCGGGGAGCGCCCGCATCGACCAGAACGTCAATGAGCACTATCATTTCTTTGGGCGGTTCGGATGGCTGCTGACGAACCTGACTCAGCCCAATACCTTTGGAAATCTTGCGACTGGTGGCGCTGGCGCGGTAGGCACCACCCAATTTCATAACTGGTCATTTGCCTTCGACAATACCGTGACCATCAGCCCCACGTTGTTATTGACCGTAAACTACGGCTATGCGCGATGGTTTCAATCCCGTAAAACTCTGAGCTATGGATTTGATAATGCTAAGCTCGGGTTTCCATCGCAGTTTGTAAGCTCAATCAGGATTCCGATGTTCCCGACGATCAACATTACGACCTATAGCGGGATGAACGGCCAGAGCTATCTGCTGAATGGTAATGATTCGCATAGTCTGCTCACTTCATTGACTAAGATTCATGGACGGCATACGTTCATGGTCGGTACAGACGTACGCCTGCACCTCATTAACTTCTTTAATGTCGGTTCAAGCTCAGGCACGTTCAATTTCGCGCTTGCTCAGACACAGGGACCAAACCCGAATGTCGCAAGCGAGACTGCGGGCAATGCGTTAGCCAGCTTTCTTGTGGGAGCCGGCAGCGGGGGATCAATGCCCATCGGCTCCGGAAATGAGCTGAAAGACTGGTACGCAGCTATATATGCTCTGGATAACTTTCAGGTAACAAGCAAGCTAACCATCAACCTCGGCATTCGCTACGAGGAAGAGAGTCCTTACACTGACCGTCATAACCAGTTGGATTATTTCAACCCAACAGTCGCAAGCCCGGCCAAGAATCCTTCGTTCCCCAACTTGACAGGTGGCCTTGTTTACGCAGGTGTAAATGGGGGCCCTGCCAGTGTCTATAACTGGAACACGAATCAATTTACCCCGCGCGTGGGCTTTGCCTACACAATCTTCCCTGAAACCGTCATTCGCGGCGGCGCGGGCATAGTCTATGGACCTCTTGAGGTAAGTAATAACGCCGTTGGCTTCGTTCCGAACGCAGGCTTTAGTTCCACCACGAACTGGGAGACTTCGCTAAATGGTGGCCTCAATCCCTTCAATGTGTTGAGTAATCCGTATCCACAGGGGTTAGTTGCGCCTACCGGGAGTTCTCTTGGCGCCGGAACGTTATTAGGCCAGTCGTTGAGCGTGTGGGATGCTAATCCAAAGACCCCGGAAGCCTATCAGTGGAATTTCTCGATTCAGCGGCAGCTTCCCTCCGATATCCTGGCCGAAGTGGCCTATGTCGCCAGCCGCGGCCTGTATCTTGCCAATTCTTTCAACTTGAACTTCCTGAACCCGGAATACCTCAGCATGGGGACCGCATTACAAGCCAAAGTTCCGAATCCGTTTAAGCCCTTTGTGACGATCGGAGCCCTTTCACAACCCACGGTTACAAGACAGCAACTCCTCCGGCCCTTCCCTCAATTTACCGGCGTCGGGACGGAGAACACCACTTGGGGAAGCTCAGACTACCAGTCGATGCAGGTAAAGATTAATAAGCGGACGACGCATGGAGTCAGCATGCTGGCAGCGTATACGCTTAGTAAGTGGATCTCAAATATCGATCCGCAGGCTGCTCCTATCGGAACGTCGAATAACGCGTCCGTTCAGAACTGGTATGATCTTGCTGCCGAAAAATCGTTGTCGACAGACGACATTCCACAGTCTCTCATCCTTAACGTGGTCGCTGATCTGCCTTTTGGTCAGGGTCGCCGCTTTCTGGGCGGCATCCACGGCCCCCTCGAGAAACTGGTCGGAGGCTGGAATGCATCCGGGATTTTGACGGAGCAGGCAGGGTTCCCTCTCGCTATGCACGCTCCGATCGTCGACGGTGGCAACCGGCCGAACGTTGTTTCTGGTGTGAGCCCTAAACTCTCCTCATCGCGCCCGGTCGCTGCGAAAATCGGCGAATGGTTCAATACAGCGGCATTTTCGCTTCCGGCGCCGTTTACCTTTGGTAATGTATCGAGAACCGTTGATTCCGTGCGCGCGCCTGGAATTAGTAATTTGGATTTTGCCTTGGAGAAGAACACCCAGTTGATGGAGCGTCTGGCGATGCAATTCCGAGCCGAGGCGTTTAACCTTACCAACACACCGCACTTCGGCTTGCCCGATACAAACATGGCCGATGCCCAGTTCGGGCAGATCAACACGGTGTTGCCTTCGCCGCCGCCCCGCGAGATACAGTTCGCGGTCAAGCTTATCTTCTAGGCGCCGCATAATGATGATTTGCGATGTGGGAACAGAAGAAGTATGGAATCTGATTGATCTCTGTTTCCTATTTATCGCGGTTTAGCAAGCAAGCAAAACTATAGGACAGGAGTGACTGACATGAATCGCCGTGATCTGATTAAATCTTCGCTGCTCAGTGCGGGTGCTTTGGCAGCAGGTCCGATGGAGGCCCAACAAAGCACTTCCGGGGCCTATCCGGCCAATCATATGTGGCCGTATCCTCCGACCCAGCTCAACGGCGGCCGGATGCCCAACATTCTCTGGATATGCCCGGACATGCAACGTTTCGATACGATCGAGGGGTTGAACAATGAACACATTCATACGCCCAACCTGCGCAAATTGATGTCCGAGTCAGTCACTCTGACGCATACTTATGTGCAGAACCCCGTATGCTCTCCGTCGCGAGCGAGCTTTCTAACCGGAAGGTACCCGCACACAACTGGCCTGAGAGCGCTGGGGCAGCGCATCCGTCCGGACGAGCACGTAGTGACGCGCATTCTTTCAGACTCAGGATATGCGTGTGGTCTATCCGGCAAACTTCATCTCTCACCAACCTTTGGAGGGCGTCTTGAAGACCGCATCGATGATGGCTACGCTGTCTTTGACTGGAGTCATGACATCAGCAACTTATGGCCGGGACATAATATGTGGCGCGTGTGGCTGAGGGAGAACGGTGTTAAGTGGCCCGAGCCTCCACCGGGGCTGGACGGACGAGCCTGGGGAGTGCCGATCGATCCCAAATATACGCAGACGGCGTGGTGTTCCGACCGGGCGATTCAGTTCATACACGGACAAAGGCAGTTCAATCCATGGTTGATGTCAGTGAATATCTATCAACCGCACGCTCCATATTGGCCCACCGAGGAATATCTTAGTCACTATAACCCTGCGGATATTCCCAGCCCGAACTATCACGAGGGAGAGTTAAAGAATAAGCCGATTTATCAACAGATCGATCATCAGGGAGCGAGTGGAGGACATGGCGTGTCATTTACAAAGACCTCCGACTATGATCACCGCAAGATAAAGGCAGCGTATTACGCCATGATCGAGCAGGTAGATACGGAAGTTGGCCGGATGTTGCACGCGCTGGAGGAGAGTGGTCAGGCGGAGAACACAATTGTCATCTATATGAGCGACCACGGAGAGATGCTCGGCGATCATGGAATTTTCCTTAAGGGCCCCTATTTTTACGAGGGCGCGATCCGGGTACCGATGATTATCCGCTGGCCCGGTAAGTATAAGGCCGGCCTGCGCAGCGACGCCCTGGTAGAGATGATTGACCTGGCGCCGACGCTGCTCGAGGCCGCGGGCATTGCCATACCCGAGCGCATGCAAGGGCGTTCATTGACGCCGCTGTTAACGGGCCAGACCACCACACATCGCGATTCGATTTATTGCGAGTATTTCGATTCGCTGGCGCTCTATAACCCTCCGCCTATGGCTGTGTGCGTCAGGAATGAGCGTTATAAGATGGTGTACTACCAGAAGCTCAATGTTGGCGAACTGTACGACCTGGAAAAGGATCCCAATGAGACTTATAACCTTTGGGATTCATCAGGCGCCCAGTCTGCTCGCAATGCAATGATGCAGACCATGATGTCCCGAATGGTGGATACCGTAGATCCAATTCCTGAAAGGAAATGCATGTGGTAGGTCATGCCTTTCGGTCTTAGTTCAGATAACAACCAAATAGTTCGATTATGAGGCCGCTATTGAAGATGAGGAATCTTTATTCTGCAGGAATTGGTGTCTTTGCTTGTACTCTGTGTTTTTTGGTCAATGGGATAAGCTCCTTCGGACAGGTGCGGGACGGCGGAACGCCGTTCCGGCCGCCCGCTGTGCCTTTGATTACCCATGATCCCTATTTCAGTATCTGGTCCATGGCGGACCATCTCACTGATGTACCTACAAAGCACTGGACAGGAATTCCGCAGGAGCTGTGCGGGATTGTCCGTGTGGACGGCAAGGCCTATCGCTTTCTTGGATTGTGCGAACAGAGGAGGCCATCGCTTCCCGCTCTGCAAGAGACGCAGAGCGAAGTTACTCCGACGCGAACGATAGCAGTCATGACCAGCCCGGAGATCGAACTTCGAGTCGAGTTCATGACTCCGGCATTTCCTGAAGACATGGCGCTGATGGCGCGTCCAGTCACATACCTTCGCTGGGAGGTGAAGGCTCGCGATGGCCGCCCACACGATGTGACGCTCTATCTGGATGCCGCCGGGACACTGGCCGTGAACGACCCTGGGGAAGAAGTTACCTGGTCGAGGAGCAGAATCAACGGTCTTGATCTATTGCAAGTCGGCAGCGAGGCACAGCCGGTCTTGCAGCGCTTTGGCGATAATGTGCGCATTAATTGGGGCTGGTTCTACATCGCCGTACCCCAAAATGAAACAAGTGAGACAGCGGCGGGTAATGTAAGTTACCGAAGGGCTTTCCTGGCAACCGGGCGTATTCCGGATGTCGATGATATTGAAGGCGCACGCACACCGCAGAGCCACTATCCGCCGGCGCCGGCGCTGAATGTCTGCCTGCCACTCGGGAAAGTTGGGCAATCGCCAGTGGAACGTCATGTCCTGCTGGCGTACAACGATCTCTATTCCGTCGAATACATGCAGCGCAAGCTGTTGCCTTACTGGCGGACGCAATTTTCAACGTTTGCCGGCATGCTTGAAGCAGCGGAGAAGCAATATCCTGTACTTGAGAAGCGCTCAAAGATATTCGATAACAGGCTTCAGAGCGATCTTGTCCAGGCCGGCGGCGTTGAATACGCTCACCTCGCAACACTAGCTTACCGGCAGGCGATTGCCGCGCAGAAACTGGTGGAGGATACCGACGGCGTCCCCTTTTTCATGCCCAAGGAGAACTTCAGTAACGGTTCCATCTCGACTGTCGATGTGATCTATCCATCCGCGCCGATGTTTCTGCTGCTCAACCCCAAGCTCGTGGAAGCGCAACTCGAACCAGTGCTCCGGTATGCGGAGATGCCGCGCTGGAAGTTCCCCTTCGCGCCGCATGATCTGGGCGTGTATCCGCTGGCGAATGGTCAGCAGTATGGAGGCGGCGAACAAACCGAAGAGAATCAGATGCCGGTGGAGGAGTCAGGAGATCTTTTACTGCTGGTTGCGGCCACGGAACATGCGGAAGGCAATGTTACCTTTGCGCGCCGCTACTGGCCGCTGCTGACCAAGTGGGCCGAGTACCTTAAGGTGAAGGGGCTTGACCCTGCAAACCAGCTCTGCACCGACGATTTTGCCGGGCACCTGGCTCATAATGCGAATCTCTCGCTCAAAGCGATTGAGGCGCTGGGCGCATATGGACAGCTTGCTCAAGAACTGAACCATCCACAGATCGCGCAGCAGTATCTGTCTCTTGCGCATTCGATGGCCTTGCAATGGGTAAAGATGGCCGCGGATGGCGATCACTATCGGCTGGCCTTTGATAAGCCGGGCACATGGAGCCAAAAATATAATCTGGTTTGGGACGGGATCCTGGGATTGAATCTCTTTTCTCCTGACGTAAGCGCCCGCGAGATTGCCTTTTACAAAAAGCATCTCAATCGGTATGGCCTTCCTCTGGACGACCGCGCCACTTATACCAAGCTTGACTGGGAGTTATGGACGGCAACTCTGACAAGGAATGCCGGCGATTTTCAGATGTTTGTGCATCCTGTCTATGAGTTCCTGAACGACACGCCGGACCGCGTACCCATGACCGATTGGTATGACACGATTACTGCGCGGCAGGTTCATTTCCAGGCTCGGTCGGTTGTTGGCGGAGTCTATATAAAGATGCTGGCCAATCCCGAGCTCTGGAAGAAGTGGGCTTCGTTGCCGGCGGATACTCCATAGCAGGATGGCGTGGATTCCGTGCTATCCGTCTTGGAATACAAGGGCGACGCGTTGCTTCACGCTGGCGAAGCCCTTGACCATCAATCTCACATCCTTAAGCTGTCACAGGCCGGCCCCTTGACCTGCGAGAGGCGGTCAGACTGATTTGCAGATTCGATCTACGGCCTGTTAACACTACGAGGCCGCTCGCCCGGGTAGTGTTAGCAGGCCCTAAGTCGAATGGAGCTCGATCATCTGTTCGATGAGTTCTGCCGCGCGTCCTGGTCCATCAAACCGCTGGATGGCACTCTGCAGACCCCGGGCTGCTTCCCGGTATCGGCTTTCTTGAAGGACGAGCGTCACCGCTTTGCGAAGCCGGGCTGGGCTTAGGCGGTGCCGTGAAACCACCACTCCTGCTCCGCGCGCTTTGAGCCGGGCCGCCACTCCGGGCTGATCGTTGCCGAGAGGTATAGCTACGAGCGGAACTCCCGCCGAGAGCGACTCAAGCACCGTGTTGATGCCGGCATGGGTGATTACCAGCGCGGCCCGCTTCAGAATTTCCAATTGGGGAGCAAAACGCACGACCAGCGGATCACCAGCCAGTTTGCCCAGTGATGCCGGATCAAGTCCACCACCCAACGAGATCAGCAATTGGGCGTCAAGCCCGGCACAGGCCTCCGCGATGGTGCGGAAGATGGCTTCTGAGCCGTTCTGAAAAGTGCCCAGCGATGCATAAATAAGCGGGTGCCCATCAAGGCGCTCCCAAGGAAACTCGACCGCCGGGCGTTGCAGAGCGTGTACGAACGGCCCCGTGTAGTAAAGGCCCGCAGGTCTTTCGCCCCGGACCTGGAACTCCAGCGCCTCGGGCAACTGAGTAATCTGTGCCAGAGGCGACAGCCAGTCCGCAGGAGTCATGTGGGGCTTCAGCCCCCATGCCCTGCGCTGTTCATTCACTTCCCTGAAGGTGGCGTATGCCATCCGCAAAAGCAATCGAATGGCAAGGCGGTTCCGCAAGCGGCTTAGCTGATCGTTTCCCGCCGCCCAACCGAGCCAAAAGGGCGGAAACCGGTCGTCATGAACCAACGGAGGCACCAATGCAATGGAGATCCATGGCAGACCCAGATAGTCGGCCACGCTTCCAGCAAAGTCCGCTTCATCCACCAGCAGCGCATCTATGCCCGCAGCCTGCACTGCCCGCGGCCCATCGCGCAGGACCATCCGCGCTGAATTCCTTACCCGCTGCAACGTGAATCGAAGAGCAGCGAGCCCCTTCAATCGGGACATACGCTCGTCCAGCCTCGTGAGAGTGCCAATCGGAAAATCTTCGGCGCCGATCTGATGAAACTCGATACCCGCGGCTCGCACGCGAGCCGCGGTGTCGGCAATCCCGAAGATGACTACGTCATGGCCCCTCGTTTGCAGGGAATGTGCCAAGGCGGTCATCGGATTGAGATGTCCGGTTGCCGGAAAACAAAATGCTCCAAATCTTGCCATTGCTCTCTTCAATCATGCGCTCATCATGCGTTGATTTCAGGTGACTGTGGAATCGGCCCGCGTAGAAGGCGCGATTGAATTTCCTTTCTGAAGCTGATTTCCGACCTGCGGGCTACAACCGGGGCGGCAGCCGGCGAGACGGATTCCATGGAACGGCGCCGTCGAGGAGACTGCACAAATGGCTGTTGAGCAATCGGACTTAATCGTGCCTCAGTGCATCCACAGGCGAGAGCCGCCCTGCGCGCCATGCCGGAAGCGCTCCGGCAATCACCCCGGCGAGCATTGCGATCCCCATTGCCTGGGCGAGCAGCGACCAATGGAGGGACGCGGTAAAAAAGCTTGCTGTCTCCGGCATGGCCGCCAGCACGCGCAGGCCGCACCATCCTAAAGCAATACCGAGCAATCCTCCGCCCACACCGAGCGTGACAGCTTCAATTTCAACGTGCGCCAGGACCTGCCATCGCGTCCAACCCAGAGCGCGCAGAATGCCGATCTCCTGCGTGCGCTCGAAGACTGACATCGCCATGGTGTTGGCGATGCCCAGTATTCCAATAAGAAGGGCCAGCAACGACGTACCCCACGCCGAAGCCTGGGCCAGCTTTACAAATTGATTGTCGCTGGCGCGCTCTGCCGCGGGAACGGCGCGCACTCCCGGCAGCGCGGCTTCGATCTCGGTCTGCGCGTGCTTCAAGTACTGTTCAGGCGATTCTCCGGCGGGCGCCGGGCGCAGCCGCACATCGATCGTCGACACTTTGCCATCCATGCCGCTTAGCTGCTGTAATTGGTCGAGGGGCATGATGATCGCAGCCGCCTCAAGTGTTGAAGCGCCGTGATAGATCGCCGTGACCTTGAATCGCGTGCCTTGCAGATCAAGGTTGTCGCCAGGGTTCTTCTTCAAATCCTGAGCGAGCTGATCGCCGAGCATCACTTCAGGCTTGCCATCGCGAAACCGCCGTCCCGCCAGAATCTGCAGAGAATCAAATTGAAATGCATCACCCTTCCATCCATAGACCAGTGCATTGATGTCCGGGGTTAAGTCCATCAGATTAAAGATCGTGGGCGAGGCCTGTGCCACAACAGGCACATTTCTCAGCTTTGCCGCCACCGACTCGCTCATTGAAGTGTTCAGGAATGTGCCCTGAATCACTGCCATGTCCGTCCCGCTGCCGGAGTAAATTCGCAACCACTGCTGCTCAAATGCGCTCGAAAATCCTACCAGACCGACAAATGCGCCAACCGCCATGCCGATGCCGGAGAGCGTGAGCAGTGTCCTCAACCGCCGGCGACGGAGGTTCTTCAGCATATATCCGGTGAATGTCAATGAATCGACCATGAAGTGGGGGGCGTCCTTCTGTCTTGGCGTGGAAGAGATTCAGCAGTGAGTTTGCCAGGGCGGTATTTGGTGCACCCTTACAGGATAAGAGATTTGGGGAGTTCTTTCCAAATCTCGACTGCCCCAGATCGACGCCGCGACCCTGAAGCGGGCGGGCGCGAGGCAATTCAGAACATGGGACGGGATGCAGCCGCAGCCGCTTTCCACTGCTCCGTCACACTCGGAGGCAGCTTGGGCATTGCCGTCAGAAATGTGATGACCTGCCAAATCTGCTTCTCAGCCAGCTTGTGGTTCCAGGACGGCATCCCGCTCCATCGAATGCCATGCAGGATGATGTAGAAATCCTCGTTTTCCGGCAAATCCTCCCTGTCTTGCACAAACTGCTTCGGATGGGGCTTGAGCGCCTCAGCAAAGGCCGATTCACGATGTGCCACGTCTCCGTGGCAGGTAGAGCAATGGGCCTGATAAATCTTCATCCCGGCTACAAGATTCGGCTCGTCGGGCTGAACGGGATCCCAAACGGGCGGTGCAAGACGTCTTACGGCTGCATCGAGAGATGGTGCGGCGACCCATGTGCTGACAGTATTGTTCGGCATATCCGCGCGCGGGTCGATGAATCCGAAGTACAGAAAGAGGAAGATACCGACGAAAATGAGAATCGCTCCCGCAACGAATCCATCGAAAAACTTGCCCACGGCAGGTTCCTTTCAGATTATGTCCGATCTGAGGCTGCGTATCAGAGTCGAGGGGAGGGAATTGAGCAGAAAGTGCGAACGAACTTACTGCTCCTTCCGATCAGGATGGCATCGGGAATAGGAAATCGTCCAGTGACAACAGAGGTACATCCCTGTCCTGGTGGGTGGGCGCCAACCCGCCAGGACAGGCAACCGGCGGCAGATCCAGCGGCTTGGAAGCAGCCGCTACCGCCTGGACCCGGGACCTACTTCGCCCGGTTCGCCGTGAACTCCGTGGCGGGGCGATCGCCGAACTGCCGGCTGAACTTGATGGAATCGGCGCCATCGGCTTTGCCCGTATACGTGATTTTGAACTCGTTACCGTTGAAATTCATCACTTGATCGAAGGAGATGTTATCGCCATCGATCTTACCATCCGATAAATCGGTTTCCCCGCGCGGTGTGGTGATCTTGCCGGTTAATGCCGAACCATCGACGTGAAAGTCGAAGGTGAGATTCTGCGTCCCTCTCGGAGTTTCGACTTGAGCGTTCCACTTACCGTTGAAGTCGGCGGCCAAAGCGGTCACCGCACCGAGCGCTACAAACAAAACAGCAAGCCCTAACTTCCTGAACATGTAACTGCCTCCCCGGTTCTCAATTGGTCGGGACATCAGGCGCCGCAGCAACTCCCCATGACCATTCCCCACCACGATGGCAGCCAAACGCTTCTTCCCTTCAGGAAATGCCATCGGCCGCGCGGACGCGGTGCCTGAAAGGGAATGGAAATTGTGGAGATGCTCTCTACCTGGTATCTGACTAAACTGACGCGATGATCCCGCGATAAGACGCATCAGAAGGCAGGTAATTACGAACAGAGAAATGCCGCCGTGCCTGCGCGCGCTATTTGAGAACCCCGGCGCGGTGAATATGCTCAACTTGTCTGTTGTAGTGGCCGAAGAGGGCATTCCAGCGAATGATGGCGATATCTTCCAGCATCCTCACGCCGTCCTTGAGATAACTGATACGGGTGCGTTCGTCGTGGGCCCAGCTTACCGGGACCTCCGTAACGCGTAAACCGCGCTTGAGCGCGATGAAGAGAATTTCGGGATCGAAGCCCCACCGTTCGATGGTCTGGAGCTGGCAGACCGTCTGTGCGGCATGGCGGGTAAAGGCCTTGAAGCCGCATTGCGTGTCTGCAAACGACAATCCCATCACGGCGCGGGTTACGGCGTTGAAGCACCGGCCGAAGAACTGGCGATAGAGCGGCTGCCGGATGGTTTGCCGGCTGCGCTCAAGCCAGCGGGAACCGATGGCGATATCCGCGCCGGCGGCGATGGCGGCGAACAGTCGCTCCGCCTCCTCGATGGGCGCCGAGAGGTCGGCATCACTGAACATGACAATCTCACCCAAGGCCTGCAGCAGACCGGAGCGGACGCTGTACCCCTTGCCGCGATTGCCGGGATTTTCAAGGAGCCGGACCTCGGGAGCCGATGCGGAAAAGGCGCGCACGATCTCCGCGGTGGCATCGCGGGAGCCGTCGTTGACCACAACGACCTCCGCCTCCCAGCCGTGTTCACGGATGCACGCAACCACCGCATCGAGCGTCGCGGAGATGCGCGCGCTCTCGTTATAGGCCGGGATTACGATGCTGTACTTGGGATACTGCGCCATGCCAATCGCCGCTCGACTAAGTCCCGTAGAGTCCGGGGTCTGGATTCCATGGGCTGACTTTGGACATCATAACGCAGAACGCGGGTGGCGGCTCCGGATCACACCCCGCGATTTTCGGCAACTTGCTGATGCACAATGGTTATAATCACGAAATGGAAGGTGCGGCTTGCGCACGTTCTGGAAGAAAAATCCGGCTATGCCGGGAACGGAGACCGAAACGACATGACGAAGGCAGACCTGGTGGAAAAGGTGACCGGCTTGGGTGATCTGACCCGCCGCGATGGCGAAATCATTGTTGAAACCATCTTTGGCTCCGTGATCGGAGCGTTGCAGAGCGGCGACAAAATCGAGATTCGCGGCTTCGGGTCATTCCGCATCCGGCAGCGGAATCCGCGGATTGGCCGCAATCCCAAGACCGGAGAACGCGTTGAGGTACCGGCTAAACGGGTGCCCTACTTCAAGCCGTCCAAGGAGTTGCGTGATCTGGTGAATCCCGGTGAAGCGGTCAAGGCTTCCTGATCCGGGCTTGAACTGAGGACGGAGCGGAGTGGCCCCTGAAGGCATCGCTCCCTGGTGCCGGAATCGAAGTGCGCATCCGTTTCCTGGGAAGCCATTAAGCTATTCAGAATCTTTAAAGTAGACTCAGCAACTGGCGGAAGAGCGCCGCCATTTGGCCAAGGGATGATGGATGCCGATAACGCTGAGCATCCGTCCCGCATGGCCCTTCGACGCGCGGTGCGAGAAGAAGAGTTCCGTCTGACAACTTGTGCAGCCGCCCACGACGTGGATGGATCTGGGCTTGAGTCCGGCCGCCAGCAACTGGCGTCGGTTAGCCTCTACCAGATCGAGATGCAGATTGGGGCCAATGGGCGAGTGGCCGGGCGCGCGCTGGGTGAGAAAGAGCATCGGATACTTGCGGCGCACCTCGTCGGCGTCGTAGACCTCGCGGAATAGCTCGCGGGCATAGACAAACTGCGATTCAAAGCCCGAAAGCACCTCTTCCCCGACCGCATAGCAACAGGCTCCAATGCCGGGTCCGATCGCCGCGGTCAGGTCTTCGGGATGAGAGCCAAACTCCAGCCGCATGCGGCCTATTCCGTTTTCCACGATGCGCTTGACCGTCCCGCGCCAACCGGCATGGAAGGCAGCGACCGCGCGGCGCTTGCGATCAGCCACCAGCACGGGAATACAGTCGGCGGTCTGGACGCCCAGCAGCAGGCCGGGCTCATCAGTCATCAGACCATCAGCTTTTCGCTCTGGCGATCCGCCGTCAGCAGCTACGGTATCGCAGCACTCTTTGCAGAGCGGATCGGCCGCCATGACGGGAATGACCATCGCCGAGTGAATCTGGCGAACGGTGACGACGGCCGTGGCCGGATCCCCGGTCACGGCCTCGGCAAAAAGCTGCCGGTTGCGCAGCACGGAATCCCGGCTGTCGCTGGCTGTAAAGCCCAGATTCAGATCCCCCGGCGTACCCTCCGGGCAATAGGCCCGGCTGACGCCTCCTTTGCGCGTGCTGAAGCCGTGCCATAGCCAGGGAATATTTTCCCATTTCGGAACCGTCAGGTATTGGACGCCGTTGGGGGCGATCCGTGGCGCCGGTGCGGCCAGGGTCGGATCTTTCGATGTGCCGTGCTCGATCCGGAGCCGACGGGCTCTGCTCGCGATCTTCCCGCGAAGACTGCGTACCAGTCCTGCCTCGCGAAAAAGAGTGTCGATGGCATGAATGTCGTTTACGGAATCGGCGTCGGAGCTGGGGCGAGGACACATCTCACCTTTGATTTTATCCATCCACGGGAGCAATTTGCGGGCAGGGAATCAGTCCGGAAGCGGGTGAGCAGGTGGGCCTACCTTCCGGTAGGCCCGCTCGAGAGGCAAATAAGGTGGGAAGTCCAGGGGGGATAAAAGAGAAGAGATCCTTGCGGACCTTCAAGAAGGGATGAGTACCTTGCTTGGAAGGGACATATCTGGGGAAGCCTCTGCTTGTTATTCATTAAGATGCAACATCGGACGAATGGTTGTCTACCGCGTCCCCCGAAGAAGCATGCTCTGGCGGGTCCCCATGCCGCCGGAACACAATCCTGACCCACGCCCTGTCCTGCGAGCGGCTGCCGTGCCCAGGGCGAGCCAAGCTCTCCACCAAGCCATTGTAAATCAGGAAATTAGCCAGAATTCCATCTGCCTGGGCAACTGGCTTTGAGGCAGAATGAGATACCGGGGCTGGGCAAATCGCTATTTCTTGGGTTCCTCTTCCTGTTTGACTTCCTGACCTTCGCCGGGGAACGGCCAGTGCGTATCGAGCAGGATCTCCTTCTCGCGCTCCGTCTTCGGCACCTTGTTTACCTTCAGATTCTCAAAGAAATGCACGCCCGTCTTTCCAGCGGTGGCGATGTCGATGTCGCCGTCCAAGTCCAAGTCCTGTGTAATGAACTGGGTACCCGCGCCGGCGGTGCCATTCACGCTGATGGCATAGCGGGTGAAGGTCGCGGTCTTGCGGTCGATTTTGTAATAGTAAACGACCAGCGGATCGTAGGAGCCGGGATCGTGGCCGGAGTGGCCGCGATAGCGTTTGCCGGCGAGCAGTTCAGGCTGTCCGTCGCCGTCCAGATCCACCAGTTTGAGAGCGTGAATCTGCGAGTAGGACTCGTCGATGGGATGCCGGATCCACTGGCGGCTGCCGCCGTTGTCCTTCTGTTCCAGCCAGTAAAGCCCGTAGCTGTGGCCCTGACCGTAGATCAGGTCCATCTTGCCGTCGTGGTTCACGTCGTAGCCGAGGATCGGAAAGCTGGCATCGCCCAGTTGCCAATCTCCATGCCACTCCCACTGATCCTTGTCCGCGTTTATCTGGCGGAACCAGCCGTAGGGGGTCAGAATGTCGGCCTTGCCATCGCCATCGATGTCGGCCACGCCGATGCCGTGGCCATCCTGCGCGCGCAAACCCACGTGATGCACCCTCGGCGTGGGCCCGGAGAAGTCGATCCACAGGACGCCCATGTGCCCGTAGTGGGCAAAGATCAGGTCAGGCTTGCCGTCGCCGTTGATGTCGGCCTCCCACCCGCCCTCAGTGTCGTAGCTGTTGGTGATGAAGTGGCGCTTCCACATCACGTCCGGCTTGCCGGGATTCTCGTACCAGACAATGCCGTTGGTCTGCCATGCGGCGGTGACGACGTCGGGCCGGCCATCGTGGTTTACGTCAATCGTCCACTCGCCGCAGTCGGCCACGAACTCATCGACGATGCCGACCTCGCGGTACTGGTGGCGGGTCCAGACGCCGCCCTGCGGCCCGGGATTCTGGTACCAGTACGCGCCGCTGAGCAGGTCAGGCCACCCATCCCCGTTCATGTCCAGGGTCGTAATACCCTCGGCATGATCCGTGCCGAGCCGGTGGACGAAGAAGGTCGCCTGGGGAACGCCGTAAGGACCGGGGCCGGGGGCGGTCAGACGCTCGTAACGGTTTTGGGCCTGAAGGACACAGGCGCCCGCAAGGATGGCAAAAAGCGCCACTCCCGCCGCATTGCTCAGTTGGTGCAGTCTCATGGGAGGATTTCCTTTCGCGGGCCATTGTCGTTGCTGGCGGCGGTTGCCTGCAAGCGCTTTTATGCGCCGTTCCTTTCCGGCCGTGCCGCCTTTTCGATCACGCCGGTGATCAGTCCGGCCGGCAGGAAGCGGACGAGACCGGCCGTCAGCCTGCCGCGCAGATTGGGAATGATCGTGCGCTGCCCACGGGCAAGAGCGGTGACGGCGCGCCGCGCCACATCCGGAGTTGCCTGAACTCCGCGCATGAAGAAGCGGGCACGCGATACGTCGAAGAACTCGCTCTCGGTAGGCCCAGGGCAGAGAGCCGTCACCTTCACTCCGAAACGCGCCACCTCAGCCGCCAGTCCCAGAGCGAAGTAGCGGTCGAAGACCTTGGTTGCGGCGTAGGTTGAGAAGTACGGAATGGGTTGAAAGCTGGCCGTGGAGGCAACCACCAGCACCCAGCCGCGCCGGCGCTCCACCATGCGCGGAACAAAGAGCCGCGAGAGCCGCACCACCGCCTCGCAGTTCACGCGCACCTGGCTCAGTTCCTGCTCCGCGGGAGTCTCGTGAAAAGCGCCATATTGCCCAAGGCCGGCATTGTTGATGAGGATGTCTACGGTCAGGCCCGCGCCCTCGGTGGCGTCGTAGATCTGCTGCGGAGCGGCGGGATCGTTCAGATCGGCGACAACGATGCGCGTCTCCGCTCCCTTGCCAGCCAACTCCGCGGCCAGCGCCTCCAGCCGCTTGTGGCGCCGCGAGGTGAGGATGAGTTTGACGCCGTGAGCGGCCAGTTCACGCGCCAGCGCCGCGCCAATGCCGGCGCTGGCCCCGGTGACCAGCGCCCATTTTCCGTGGAAGTCCCTGATGTTTGCCATCGCCGGTCCATCATAGCGGATAGCCGCAGGCACAGAGCACGAACCGCCCGCGGCCAGGATCTGGATGCTGGGTGCCCTGGGCCTCGTCCGTCGCGGCGGAAGACCCGGGAAAGCGTGACCTCAACGCGCAAAATCACGTGGCCCTAGCAGCCAGCCGCTGGAATCGGCTCCTCAAACTCCTCGTTCAGCCACTTGCTGAACGAGGCAAACTCCTCGTCGCGGCCCAGGAAGGCGCGCACCATCTCGCGGCCCGGCTTTGAGCCGCCCTGTTCCAGCACTGTCTTACGGTAGCGTTCGCCGGCTTCGCAGCCCAGCAGGTCATCGGGATCGAACTGGGCGAAGAAGTCCAGCGCGATCACCTTGTCGAAGGCATAGGTGTAGTAGTTCGACGAGTAGCCGGTGAGGTGGCCGAAGCTGGCATACATGCGGTTGCCTTCGAGCCATATCCACGGTTGCAGCGATTCATAGAGCCTGCGCGTCAGGTCGTCGAGGTCGATTGTGGCGGGGTTCTGGTCGTGCAGATCAAGCGAGAGCGTGGTGTAGTAGAGCTGCGAGCGAACCCAGTCCGCTCTGCCGAAGGCGCTTGCGCCTTTCATCCTTTGGATGAGATTTGAAGGAAGAGTCTCGCCGGTCTGATAGTGCTTTGCGAAGGACTGGAGCAGCTTTTCGTCGCGGAAAAACTCTTCAAGCATCTGCGAAGGCACCTCAATGAAGTCGCCCTCGGTGGCAAAGCCGGAGATGCCGGCCCACTCGGTGTGACCGCCGAGGATGGCGTGCATCAGGTGGCCAAACTCATGGAAGAAAGTGACCACGTCGCCGTATTGCAGCAGTCCGGAGTCGTCATCCGCGCCGCCCGGAAAGTTGCAGATCAGCGCAGCCTCGGGCAACGTGCGTCCGCGAACTCCGGTCGTGACCGGCGTGGCGGAGAACCACTTGTCCTTCCCGTCACGCGGGTGCATGTCGAGGTAGAAGCGGCCCGCAAGCTGTCCCTCCTCAAAGACCTCAAAGACGGAGACGGCCGGGTGCCAGGTCGGGGCGGAGCAGCGCCGGAAATCGACCTTGAAGAGGCGCGCCGCAGTCTGCAGCACTCCTTCCTGGACTTTGGCATACGGGAAATAAGGCCGGACGGACTGAGAGTCGAAGTCATAAGCCGCGCGGCGGAACTGCTCGTACCAGTAGCCTCGGCTGGTGATGTCGATGGTGGCAAGCCCCGGTTGGCGCTTGCGGGCGAAGCCGAGGATCTCGGCGTGTTCACGGGCCGCACCCTCGCGGCTGGCCTCGTCGAGCCTGGCCAGAAACGCGCGCACATTGGCCGCCGAAGCCATCATCTGGTCGGCGGTGGCCAGATCCGCCCAACTGCGGAAGCCGAGAATCCCCGCGATCTCCTGGCGCGTGGCCAGCAGGTCGAGCAGGATCTGCTGGTTCGCGGGATAGGCGCGGGTGTTGTAGGCCAGGAACATGCGCTCGCGCAACGCCGCGCTGGCGGCGAAAGTCATCACCGGCTGCATATCGGGCGGATCGGTCGAGAGGATTACGCGCCCCTCCGCATCGGGCTGGTGGCGGGCCCGGTAGTCTTCCGGCAACCCCTCCAGCTCGGCCGTGGTGGCCTCGATGGTTTTGGCTCCCTCCTGGATGTTGCGGCTGAACTCGAGCGCGTACATCGTAGCCTTCTCGTGCAGGGCCTGCAGGCGGTCGCGGGTAGCCTGATCCTTGTCCACGCCGGCCAGGCGGTAACTGAGCAGCGTGCGCTCGACGAAGTGTCGCGTGCCCGGGCTCGCGCCGTCGAGTCCGATGGCGGTGAGCGCATCGTAGACCTGGCGGTTCAGGCTCAGAGCGCTGGCGGCCATGGCCACCCGCTGCGCCTCAAGCTGAGCCTGGTCGCGCACGGCCTTATCGGCGGCGACGGAGTTCAGAATGCCGGCCTGCGCTCCAGCCAGGCTGAGCTGCTCAATGGCCTCGTCGTAGAGCCGCAGCGAGTTATCTGTCGTGCGCGGCCCCTCAACTGCGAGCAGACGGGCCAGCGCCGCCTCATGCGCCGACAGCCGCGCATTGACCCAGGCCGTGAGGGCCTCAGGCGAATCGGCTCCGCCCGCCTCCCAGGCATGAAGAGTTTCAGTTTGAACAACGGCTGCGGGAAAATCGGTTGGCATCGCGGGCAACATCCTCCAAAGTCTAGGTTGCCACAGTACGCCGGTAAATATGTCTTTCCAGGGTTCTCTTTGCCGATTCCGGCCTTGCATCCTGGATGAAAGGCGCTTAAGATGCCTCAATTGATAGGTATGAGTCGCACCGCCTCCATTGCGCCCCTTGCCGCCCCCGATCCGCCGCCGGTTTCGGCTCCGTTGGGGCTGCGGCTTCGCGTGGACAAGCTCTGCATCTCTCTCCAGGCAGGCTCGCCTGCTGAACTGGTCGAACGAGCCGAGTCTGCGCTCCATGACGCTAAGTTCTTTGAATTCAGGCTTGATGCTCTACCAAAGCCGGCGGCAGCCATCGACCCTCTGCGCAAATTTTTGGCAGCGCACAAGGACGTGACCGCTCTCGCCACCTGCCGCCGCAAGCAGCTCGGCGGCAACTTTGCCGGGGCGCTGGCGGCCGAACTGGACGTGCTCACCAAAGCCGCCGAAGCGGGCTGCGCGATCGTCGATCTCGAAGTTGAGTCGGCTGAGCAGGCGAAAGCATCCCAGCTGGCGCATTTTCGCGGCGCCCTGCACGCGGCTGGCACGGCGCTGCTGATCAGCTTTCACGACTTTACGCGCACCAAGGGGCTGGATCACGTGGCGCAGCGGATTGAAGCCTTCAGCCCCGATTTCATGAAGGTGGTGTCCACCGCGCGGTCGCTCTCCGATAATCTTGAGGTTCTGCGCCTCATCGAGAACCGGTCGCTTTCGGCGCAGGTGGTCGGCATTGCCATGGGCGAAGAGGGCTTGCTGAGCCGCCTTCTGGGGCCGCGAGCGGGAGCGGCCTTCACCTTTGCCGCCATGGGAGAGGGCGCTGAAGCGGCACTGGCGACGGCGCCGGGCCAGCTCACCATGCGTACCCTGCGCGACCTCTACCGCGTCGAGCAACTCGATCAGGCAACGCGCATCTTCGGCGTGGCAGGCAACCCCATCAATCACTCGCTTTCGCCGCTCATGCACAACATGGCCTTCCGCCGTGAGAGCGTGAACGCGGTGATGTTGCCGCTTAAGGCTCGCTCGCTCGACGACCTGCTGAATATCATCCGCGAGCTGCCCCTGGCCGGAGTGGCCGTCACTATGCCGTTCAAGCAGGAAGTGCTGCCGCACCTGGCCAACATGGATCCGCTCACCGCCCGCATCGGTGCCTGCAATACGCTGCGCACCGGCGCGGATGGCAAGCTCTACGGCTTTAATACCGACGTTGCCGGGGTGGTTCGCCCCTTGCAACGCCGCATGCGGCTCCCGGGAGCGCGCATCGCTGTGCTGGGCGCCGGCGGAGCGGCGCGCGCCGCCGTCTTCGGCCTCGTGGAGCAGGGCGCCGAGGTCTTCGTCATCAACCGCACCCATGAAACCGCCGTGGCGCTGGCGCGCAAAGCCAAGGCCAAGAGCCTCAAACACGAGCAGCTTGCCAGGAGCCGCTTCGACGCAATCATCAATACCACCCCCTGCGGCATGGCGGGGGTGAAGCCGGCGCTGCCCATCAAGGAGGATGAGCTGAACACCTCCCTCGTCTTCGACATGGTCTATAACCCGATGGAGACGCCGCTCATCAAGCTGGCGCAATCGCGCGGAATCGCTGTTATTACAGGTCTCGAGATGTTCGTCCAGCAAGGCGCCCGACAGTTTGAAATCTGGACCGGCAAGCCCGCGCCGGAAGCGGAGATGCAGCGCGTCGTCGAGTTGGAACTGCGCCGGCGGGGGTGAGCCGCGGTTGAACCTGATCGCCCTCCACACCTGAAGAACTCTCTTCATCGTTCAGCAAACCCAGAATTCTTTTTTGCATGAGGGATGTCGCGCTTCCCGGTGGACAGCCTAGAATGGTCATGCTCTTTTCCTTGTGCTTCTCCTCGCGGCGAACAAGGATCTGAAATCACGCCAGATACAACTGCAATCTGCCTCTCAAGACAAATCCACGGAGGGATCGATGGGGAATGAATCGTATTCACGGCGAAATTTTCTCAAGACTGCGGCTGCGGGCCTCGCGGCCGGCGCGGGCGCGCGCGATGCATGGGCGGACGGGAGTGCCGGCGCGCAGTCAACTCCGGCTCCGCGCGAAGAGTGCGGCTCAGTGTATGAGCCTCCGCCAAAGCAGCAGGGCAACAACCTGAACCTGATCGTGATTGTCAGCGACACCTTTCGCCACGACAACCTGGCTTGTTACGGGCCCAGGTGGCTGGAGAATCTTGAGACGCCCAATCTCGACCGTTTCGCCGAGAAAGCCGTTGTCTTCAAGGACGCCTATCCCGAGGGAATGCCCACCATTGTCATCCGGCGCACGCTCTACACAGGCCGCCGCGTCATCCCCTGCTATTACTTTCCGCATCCGGGCAGCGTACAGCTTCCGGGGTGGCATGAGCTTTACCACGAAGACGTCACGCTCAGTGAGACCCTCCTCAACGCCGGTTACGTGAATACGCTCATCAGCAGCTTGTACCACCAGTTCAAGCCGGGCCGCAATTTTCAACGCGGCTTCCATACCTGGCGATGGATGCGCGGCCTGGAGTGGGACTTCTACGGCACCTCACCGCATCAGCTGCTGGATGTCAGCGACCTGGTCTCGGCGGATTACCTCGCCCGCTTCCCGGCGCTTCATCGCACCCTCAGTCAATACAAGGCCAACCGCAATCTATGGCAGCAACAGGGAGAATCGGTCACCCAGCTCACCATGCAGGAGGCCATCCGCTGGCTCAACGAAAATCATGACCAGCGTCCTTTTTATCTGCATGTGGAGTCATTCAATTCCCACGAGCCCTGGGATCCGCCGCGGCGCTTCCTTGAGAAGTACATGCCCAACGCCACGGGCCCCCGCTTTGTCGAGCCGCCCTACGATACGGTTCCGCTTCCCGACGAGATCAAGCAGCGTTTCCGCGCCAACTACGCGGGAGCCGTGAACGACGTGGATTTCTGGGTGGGCAATCTGCTCGACACCATCGAACAGTTCGGGCTGTTTGAGAACACTGTTGTCGTCTTCATGTCGGACCACGGCGCCATGCTGGGCGAGCGCGGCCAGTTTGTGAAAGGGCCGGACAAATTACGCGGCCAGGTCACGCATATTCCCCTGTTGATCCGCACGCCGGACACTACCTATGCGGGCAAGAAAGTGGACGGGTTTGTCCAGGTTCCTGACGTGATGCCGACGCTGCTGCACCTGCTCGGCCTGAAGCCGCCGCCGCGCGTTACGGGAACCAACGTGTGGCCGATGGTGAACGGAGAAACCCGCAGCGTGCGTGACGACACCGTGCATACCTATGGATGGGTCGGCGCGGTGCGCACCAGGGAGTGGGCCTACAGCGAGATATGGCAGCCCAAAGCCCACCAGGATCAATTCCATCTCACTCCCGGCGCGCCTCTCAGTGAGTACAAACCGCAGCTCTACAACCTCGAGAAGGATCCCAATGAGCTGACCGACGTGGTGGATCGCTACCCCGACATTGCGAAGCAGATGTCGGCCCGGATGAAGGACTACATTGCCTCAGGGGAGGGAATGACCTTCGGCAGCTTCAATGGAAAACCGAGCCTCGATACCCGCATGAGTCTTTACGCAAAGTGAGGCCGAAGCGGCTTCATGATTGTCTGAACTTCACGGCTTACCTGCCCCGCTTGTGGGCGGTTTTCTCGGTCTTGGCTTTCTTTTCCTCCGCGCGGTTGAGGGGGATGGGAGCCAGATCGGGGCCGATGCGTTTGACGGTCGTGTCGATCATCACGTAGCGGATTGTGCGCGGCGAAGCTGGCCGTGTGATGCCCGTGGATGGGTCGGTGGTCAGGTTTGCGCCATTGGCGATGAGAAAGCTGAAGGCGGGAACCTGCCGCGTCTGCTGGTCGCGCGCCGGGCCGATTTTGATGGACTCCGTGGAGACGCGCATCGGCAGAAAGCCCTGGATGGGCCGAAGCCGGAAGGCTGTCTCGTAGCGGTGATGGCGCACGCTCCACGTGAAGACGCGGACCTCATCGAAGTCGTAGGGTAAGCCTGATTGCAGAGGGGCCAGGATGGTCACGTATTCCGGAACCTCATGGCCGGGCGTGCTGGCTTCGGGATCAGTGACATTGGTGAGCTCGTAAGCGCCTACGATTCGCTGGCCCTCGCAGTAGCCCTCAATGCTCTCGGGCGCGTCTACCCAAAGACGACTGCCCAGCACCCAGCCCGTATGCCCTTGCGAATCCCGCGCCAGCCACCAGTCCTCCATGACCGTCGGCGCGGGCTGCGGCTGAACTGCATATTGCTTTGAGCCCGGCGCTACTCCCGCATGCGTAGGCGGGGCTGCCTGAGGTATGGCCGGTGGCAACCCGCCCGCCGGCATTTCCTTGGGAACGGAGGCGCGGGCAAGAAGCTGAACCTTCGTATTGCCCGGCAATAGATAAAAGTGCTGCTGGTGCCGGCCGGGGAGAACGTGCATATACAGTTCGTCGTTGAGCGTAGCCGTGGCGACGACGGGAGCACCTTTATTCTCCTCGGCCAGCTGAACGAACTGCTTGTAGGTTGCTTCGTCTATGACGGCTCGCTCGACGATCCATCCCACCTGGTTCTTCTGCGTCTTCACCTTGAGAAAGCGGGGTTGGCGATCGAGCACCTGCAGGGGCTCGCCATTGACTACTTCGGCAACGCGTCTGGAAACCGGGGCCACGCGATCGCGCAGGTACATCTTTTGGGCCGTGACATAAACCGTTTCGATGTGCGCAGGCTTGAATCGCTCGCATCCGCACGTGAATGCAAGAACACACAGTACGAGCCAGGGCCCGAAAGAACGCCACTGCCGAAGAGGAAGCACGAATGGGATGGAAAATCGCTTGAGCAAAACCCGTTGTATCCCTTCTGAGGATAGCACCTGGTAGACAGCCGGAAAGCGCGAACAGTGAGCGGAACGCGTGGATACGAAGGAGGTACGCCGCGAAGCATCCGCGACAACAATACTTCTATCCACGCATTTGCTCGGCATCCCTCTTTTCCGCCGGTCGCGAAAGCTGCTATGCTGCCTGCGCAAGGAAAAGCGATTTAGGCGAAAGGGAATGCGCATATGTGGTTCCTGGGAATGGACGTAGGCACCGGCGGGACACGAGCTGTGATTGTGAACGATGCGGGGCGGCTGATTGCCGGAGCATCAAGCGAGCACGCGCCCTTTCGCGCCGAGCATCCCGGCTGGGCCGAGCAGGATCCCGAAGACTGGTGGCGCGCGGCGCAGGACGCGATTCGCAAGGCGCTCGCCGCCGCACCTGAGCCGCGCCAGCCGATCGCCGCGCTCGCGCTCACCGGCCAGATGCATGGCGCGGTGATGCTCGATGAAAGCGGCGCGGTGCTGCGGCCGTCGCTCATCTGGTGCGACACCCGCACTCAGCCCGAATGCGACTGGCTCACGCAGAAGATCGGCTACGACCGCCTGATCGACCTTACCTGTAACCCGGCGCTGCCCAACTTTACGCTGACCAAGCTTCTATGGGTGAAGAAGCACGAACCGGAGACCTTCACCAAAGTTCGCCACGTCATGTGCCCCAAGGACTACGTGCGCTACCGGCTGACAGGCGAGTTCGCCATCGACGTGCAGGAGGCTTCAGGCACGCTGCTGCTTGACGTAACCCACCGGCGCTGGTCGCGCGAGGTGGCCGAGGCGGCGGGGATCAAGGAAAGCTGGCTGCCGCGGGTCTTCGAGTCGCCGGAGATTTGCGCGCGCATCAGCGAAGAGGCCGCGGGTTTGACGGGGCTGAAGGCCGGAACGCCGGTCGCGGCAGGCGCGGGCGATCAGGGCGCCGGCGCCGTCGGCATGGGGATTCTGCAGCCGGGATCGGTCTCGGCCACCATCGGCACCTCCGGCGTGGTCTTTGCCGCAACCGCGCAGCCAACCCGGGATCCCAAAGGCCGCCTGCATACCTTCTGCCACGCCGTGCCGGGGCTATGGCACGTGATGGGCGTAACGCAATCGGCGGGCCTGAGCCTGAGCTGGCTCAAGGAGACGTTCTTTGCCGGGCAGAGTTACGATGCGCTGAACGAGGCGGCGGCCAAGGTTCCGGCCGGCAGCGCGGGGCTGGAGTGGGCGCCCTATCTGCTGGGCGAGCGCACGCCGCACCTTGATCCGGAGGTGCGCGCGGCCTTCGCCGGAATAGACGCTCAGCATACGGCGGCGCACTTTGTGCGCGCGGTGCTGGAGGGTGTGGCGTACTCGCTTCAGGACACATTTACGCTGTTTACCGAACTGGGAATCCCGGTTAGTGGCATACGGCTGGGCGGCGGCGGCGCGCGCGGCGAGCTGTGGCGGCGCATTCAGGCGGGCATCTACGGGCACACGGTGGAGGTGCTCACGGCTGAAGAGGGCGGAGCCTTCGGCTGTGCGCTGATGGCCGGAGTAGGCGCGGGGCACTGGGCCAATCTCGACGAGGCTTGCGCACAGGCCATCGAGGTGGCCCAGCGCATCGAGCCCGTCCCCGCGGACGCAGCGGCGTACAAGGTGGGTTATGCGCAGTGGAGAAAGCTCTATCCGGCGCTGCGAAGCCTGCGGTAAGACAGGGAATGAGGGAACCGGACAGGTGAACGATGCTACTGAATGGATGAGCAGGCCACCTGCCATAGGGCCATGCGGAGAATGGGTGGAATTCAGGTGATCGGCAGGAAGGATTTTCTTTATGAATGAAATACCAAGGCGCGCTTTTCTGAAAATGTCAGGGGCGCTGGCGGTCGGTTCGGCGTCTATCCTCAAGGCTGCCGGAATCCCGCCAGCGAAACCCAACGTCGTCTATATTCTGTGTGACGATCTGGGATTTGGCGATATCAATGCTCTCAATCCCCTGCGGGGCAAGATCGCTACGCCGAACATGGACGCATTGCGCGCCGAAGGCATGGCCTTCACCGACTGCCATTCCAGTTGCGCTGTCTGCACGCCGTCCCGCTATAGCATTCTCACCGGTCGTTACTGCTGGCGGACGCGGCTGCAACACGGCGTGCTGGGCGGCGATTCCCCGCCGCTGATTTCCACCCGTCAGATGACCGTGGCGCAGTTGTTCCAGCAACAGGGCTACACAACGGCCGGAATGGGCAAGTGGCATCTGGGACTGGATTTCGACAAGCAGGACTTCACCAAGCCCATTACGGACGGCCCGTTACAGCATGGATTCGATTATTTCTTCGGTATCAGCGCCTCGCTGGACATGCCGCCTTATGACTTTATCGAAAACGATCACTGGACGGAGGTTCCCAGTGCTCAAAAGGAATTCCCCTCCGACAGTTACGGACCGGTCTTTGTGAAAGGTCCCGCGCGGCTGGGGCCGGCTGCGCCCGATTTCGATGCCGTCAAGGTGCTGCCCTCGGTGACGGAGAAAGCCACGGCATACATCGATCAGCGAGGCAAGGATCATAAGCCATTCTTCCTGTATCTGGCGCTGCCCTCGCCGCACACACCATTAGTGCCTGAGAAGCGCTGGCAAGGCAAGAGCGGGTTGGGGCCTTATGGCGATTATGTGATGGAAACAGACTGGGCGGTCGGACAGGTGATGAGGGCCATTCAGGAGGCTGGTCTCAAGGAGAACACCATCGTCATGCTAACCAGTGACAACGGGTGCGCGCCGTATATCAACGCCAGCGGGATGGAGCAGGAGGGCCATTTCGCCAGCGCGTGGTTCCGGGGTTATAAGTCGGACATCTGGGACGGCGGCCACCGCATTCCTTACATCGTCCGCTGGCCCGGCGTGGTTCGGCCCGGCAGCACCTGTATGGAGACGGTGGAGTTGACGGATTTGACGGCTACCGTTGCGGACATCCTGGGGGTACATCTGCCGCCGAATGCCGGCGTGGACAGCGTGAGCATTTTGCCTTTATTCAAGGGTGCCCACGAGCCGGTGCATCGATACAACGTATATCAATCCATCCAAGGGAACTTTGCCATTCAGGAGGGCAAATGGAAGCTGGAATTGTGCCCTGGGTCTGGTGGATGGGAAGAACCGAAGAACAACCAAGCGGTTGCCGAGGGTCTGCCTCCCGTGCAGCTTTATAACATGGAGTCGGACATCAGCGAAAAGACAAACGTTGAGGCCGCTCACCCGGACATTGTGGTCAAGCTTATCAAGGATCTGGAGAGTTGCATCGCGAACGGCCGCAGCACCCCCGGCCCCAAGCAAGCAAACGATGTCACGGTCAATATGTGGAAACTGCAAACCACGCCCGCCGTTATCGAAAAGCTACTGGCAGTGGGCGACTAACCGCCGTTTCTCGCGCGCTGTAAAAAAGGCGGCAGGTGGCCTGCTCACCGACCCTGGAATGTGCTGTGGAATGGTTAGAGGTGTGCTCTATGTACGACAGCGTCGGCTCTTGTCAAGTTCCATGACATGGACCCGCGATGAGTGGGGCGCAAGCCTCATCCTGCCGAAGGGTTGAAGGGGGCAGAATGGATAAGCGGGCCACCTGCCGAGTCCCTGCAAGTATCCCGGACAATCCGGCCGATTCCCCCGTCGCTGGAGGCGGAGCGGCAAAAATTTATTGTCAGCAACTGAACTCCACGGTAGACTAAGCGCGAATTCTTCTCTACTTCCTCTGTCATCTATCTAGCTTGGCGAATACAAGAGAAAAGGTCACTACCGGATGCGGCTTCTCACCTGTGCATTGCTTCGTGTCTTGCGTTCCCAAGGCCCTCGCTTTGCCGGCGCGCTTTATATGGGCCTGTTGCTGAACTTCTTTGCACTCGGAGCCAGCGCGCAACGGTTCTCGCTTCTGCAGCCCTCACGAGCGCAGATGCCCCAGCCCGAATCGAGTGAGGTCTTCTTCGAGGGGTATATCTCCAGCATGGTTAG
>JAJZVZ010000125.1 GCA_021846945.1 Acidobacteriota bacterium
TGTTCCTGTAGCATTCGTCCAATTTCAGGGAAACCAGACCTATATCAATCCTCCCTATGAGTCCATAAGTGAGTTCCGGGTGAACAGTTCAACATTCAGTGCCCAGTATGGACTCGGACAGGGAGCTGTTACTTTTCAGATGGCCTCCGGCACGAATCATCTTCATGGCGACGCCTTCGAGATTTTGCGCAACCAGTTGTTCGATTCTGCAGGTTTCTTTCCCGTACGGTTTTCTTCTACGGGGGCTCCTCTGCCGCCAATTGACCAACAGAACAACTTCGGCTTCACCGTAGGGGGGCCGGTCGTTATTCCTCACCTTTACAACGGTAAGAACCGCACATTTTTCCACGTCAGTACTGACTGGTTCATACAGAATCAGGCGTTGACAGGCAATGGTACGGTACCGACCGCGGCGATGAAACAAGGCGACTTCAGCAGTTTTGTGGATACCGCCGGTAACGTGATCCCGATCTACGACCCCGAAACTGGTCAGCCATTTCCTGGAAACAAGATCCCGGAAGCGCGCTTTAGTTCTTTAGCAAAATCCCTTCTACCTTTGATACCAAATCCTGATTTCGGAGTGGGTGTCAATGAAGGATTGATCGCCAACAAGCTCCCCGCGGTTTCCGCGATTCCAATTCGTCAGAGTATATGGGACTACACCATCGATGAGAATCTGACCAGTTCACAGAGTATCCACTTCAGCCAGTGGAGAGATCTGGTAACCCAGCCAACTTTCACCTATAACGCAATCGTGCCAACCTCAAATGCGCTGCAAAGTGGAATCAACAGCTCAAATTTAGGTTCGGGGTTCCTGCTGAATTATGTAAAAACAATCACTCCAAATCTGGTGGCAACTGCGGGAGCAGACTGGATTGGCTATATCATTAGCCAGGACAACGCCAATCAAAATGTTTCGTTTGGCGGGGTCACCGGAGGAACGACTCTGCCTTTGATCACCTTTGACGGTGCGAACGCGCCTACAGCATGGGGGGTCAACGGCGGCGCATACTTGGAGTGCTGTTCCGGAGGGTTAACAGTGAATAATAACCGCATGCTGGGTATTGTTCTTGCCAACAACTGGATGTGGACCAAAGGCCGGCACACAATGAACTACGGATTTCAATACCGCCGAACGTTTCAGGATACGATCAACTGCAATTTCTGCAGCGGCACCTTTGATTTCAGCCAAAGGACAACTTCGACACCAGATTCGACCAACCCGAATTTCGGATTGTATGGGAGTTCCTTTGCTAGTTTTCTGCTGGGTTTAGTGGACTCGAGCGAGCGTAACTTTGCCAGTGAAGCATATATGCGAAACAATGCGTTCGCCTTTTATGCGCAGGACGACTTTAAGATGAACGATCGCCTGACCATAAGTGCCGGCCTGCGCTATGACATTCTTGTTCCGTTCTCAGAGCTTCACAACAACATCTCCTATGTCAATCGCACCGAGCCGGATCCAGCAGCTGGCGGCATCCTGGGCGCCGCAACGAAGTTTGGAAGCTGCCAATTCTGTTCGGGGGTCACCCGTGCGGCTATTCACTGGGGTAATTGGCAACCAAGGCTGGGGATATCCTACCAAATTAACTCGAAGACTGTGCTCCAGGCAGGGGGCTTCATAACCTACCTCAACGGAGGTGCCTACGAATATGGCACCTCCTTTGCAGCATCGTTCCTGTCAAACCTCCAGGACGGCCAGTTCATCCGAGCTGCTACGGGCACCAGTACACCCGGCTATGGCGGTTGGGATACACAGAAGCTGCCCTACCCCCAACAAGTCCCATTTTCACCAAGCCTCGGGACTGCGGGCGTCATCTTTGATTTGCCGGTGTCCAGGCGCAACAGACCTCCGTATCTACCCAACTCCCCATCAGTCGGCATAGCTCCTTACGATTCAGCATGGAGTTTCGGAATACAGCGCGAGCTTCCGTGGAATATGTTCCTGACGGCGTCGTACGTGGGCAATCGCGCAATTCACCTGCCGACAACCTTGGAGCTCTCGAACCAGCCAAATCCTGATGTGCTGAAGTACGGTTCACTGCTTGGAGATAATATCCTTGATCCATCCGTTGTTGCAGCCGGATTCAAACTTCCTTATCCGGAGTATGCACAGCAGTTCGGAAGTTCTGCGACATTGGAGCAGGCGCTGACTCCCTATCCGCAGTTTGCGGGCTTTTTCCCCATGTACGAGATGGACGGCACGGCGTTTTACAATGCGCTGCAGGTGCAGGGTGAGAAGCGCTTCACAGGGGGGCTGAGCTTTCTTGGGAATCTTACGGCCGGCAGACTTACGGCTAATACAGGGATTGGTTCCAGCCCGTACTCTCCTAACGGGATGAACGCCTACAATCCAGCCCCGGAGTATGTTCCCTCCTATCTTGATCAGCCCTACAACGTGAAGTTCGTTGGGACTTATGCGTTACCGTTTGGTCCTGGACAGAGGTTTCTCGGTAATAAACACGGAATTGTCGGGGTCCTGACTGGTGGATGGCAGTTCAGCGCTATTCTGAACTACGCAGGCGGATATGCATTCGGCGTAAATAATAGTTTCAATCCGCTGCTTGTAAACAGCTTCGATCGACCGAATATCGTCAACGGAGTGTCGCTCAAAACCTTTAGCTATAATCGCTCTGTAGCTTACTTTACCGGAAAGACTAAGGTTCAGCCGGTACAGTTTGCAACCAATGCCTTTCAGAATACGGGTCCCTGGCAATTAGGTACAGCGAAGCGCGCTTATGCAGCCCTGCGGACTCCGCCTCTGGCCATCGAAAACTTCGATGCGATCAAGACTTTCCACATCTGGGAAAGTGTGCAGGCAAGCCTGCGTATCGATTACTTCAATGCATTTAACCGCACCCAGTTGCAGACGCCGGATACTAACTCCCTTGATCCGACATTTGGACAAATTACGAATCTCAGTTCCCAGATCAGCAACCGCCAAGGTCAGGCGACGTTCCGCATCGATTTTTGAAGGGCAGCGTTTCAGGGATGAGTTTCTCGTGCGGGCGAATCGAGAACCGGCGATCGCCCGCAATTGAATTTGCCGAAATAATTACGCGAGAGGACTTGCTCAGTGAATATTGACTGGAAATCTGTGGTCTATGGGATATCTGCGGTGATATCCACTTTAATCGTAGCTTCCACGGCGGCAGCGGCCCAGAGTTCCGCGATGTCCGCCCAATCATCTCTATCGAAGCCTCCGGCCTATCCGCTCAGGGTCAGCAGTAACCATCGCTATCTCGTGGATCAAAATGGAACGCCATTTCTCATTGTCGGTGACACTCCTCAGGGGCTCATGGGACGCCTGACCGAAGCTGAAGCTGAGCGCTACTTTGCTGATCGCGAAGCTCACGGATTCAACACACTGGGATGGATAGACGTGGAATGCGCCGGCCGCGATTATCCAACGAATACGGATGCAACCACTCCCGATGGAATCAGGCCGTTCAGCGGGTTCGTTCCCGGAGGGACAGACTTTGCGCACTATGATCTGAGCAGGCCAAACGACGCATACTTTGTTCGCCTTGACCACATCGTTCAACTCGCGACCAATCATCACCTGTTGGTATTTCTCGATCCGATGGAGACGGTTGGGTGGCTGCCTACACTTCGCAACAATGGCCCTAAGGCTGCGTATGCTTACGGGCAATACCTCGGGAAGAGATTTCGGCGCTTCCGGAATCTGATGTGGGTCAGTGGCAACGATTTCAACAGGTGGACCGTGCCCGAAGATGACGATCTTGCGCAGGCCGTGGCGAAAGGAATCCGGTCCGTTGCTCCGAACCAGCTTCAAACAGTCGAGTTACATGTGCGTACAAGCTCATCGTTCGACGATCCACGATGGGTTCCACTGAGTAACCTGAACGGCACATATACCTATTCCCCAACTTACATACAGATGCTGCATAGTTATAACCAAAGGCCGATTGCACCAACATTTCTGATGGAAGCACACTATGACTTGGAAAAAGTCGGAGAGCCTACTGATTATGGAACGCCTCTGGTTTTGCGGAAGGAAGAGTACTGGACGATGCTTTCAGGCGGTGTGGGGCAGTTCTATGGCAATGCTTACACATGGTCCTTCAAGAATGAGTGGCCGAGTCATATCGACACTCCCGGGGTGACGCAGATTGGGTATTGGAAGAGTTTCTTTTCTTCAATCCGTTGGCAGGACCTCATACCTGACCAGAAGCGCACTGTCGTAACGAGTGGCCTGGGAGCCTATGGAAATGTCGACACCAGGGTAAGCGAAAGCGAGTTTGCGACGGCAGCGAGGACTCGCGACGGCTCAACCGTTGTTGTTTACATGCCAAGCGTCCGGACGATCACGGTGAATATGGCAAGTCTGAACGGCCCAGCAAAAGTCAGATGGTTCGACCCGTCGAATGGAACCTACGATGACGTTTCGGGCCTGCCGATTGCCAATCACGGCTCTCATCAGTTCACTCCGCCGGGCCAGAATCACGCCGGTGACGGAGACTGGGTGCTGTTGCTGGAGGCATCAAGGACGCCATAAAACCAGCGGATATGAAGGAGATTTAGGCGCTGAGGAATGCTCTTGGGGCTATTGCATCAACGACTTGCTTTATCATGCAGTTGCTATTCTCCACTCGGGTGGTCGAGCTTCGGCTTTCGCTCCGGGGGGCACGCGAAAAATTGCTCAAGCGTAAGTGCGCCGTGGCGGAAGCAACGCTCTGAAATTTGAGTGATAGAGCCAAGCTATATGGCATCCACCAGCCGGGAAATGAGGAAGATGATCTGAACCGATGGATACAGTACTTCTCCTGTTGCTGTATATCGAAGCTTTGATTGTAGGTGGCGATTCCCTCAACCAAGCGTCAACCTAGTTGAAATAGCGGGAGTTGTATCTGAAGGAGGCGTGCTTTCAAAGTCGGTTCACTCTACGTGGATCGTTGTTTTGAGCACGATGTCCGCGGAGGAGTCTCCAATCATTAAAGTCACAGATTCACGCTCAACACGAAATGCATGGGTTCTTACGTCCCAATAAGCGAGCCGCGAAGCGGGCAAGTCGATGGCGACCGTCTTTGTCTGCCCGGGGTTAAGCGAGACGCGCTTGAAGCCTTCAAGTTCCTCGCGAGGACGCGAGACCGCCGAGTGCAGGTGCTCTGCATAAAGCTGTACAACCTGGTCGCCCGCGCGGTTGCCGGTGTTGGTCACGTCCACACTCACTATCACCGTGCCATCGCTGGCAAGGCGCTGTGAACTGGTGCGCAGATTCGCGAACCTGAACGTTGTATAGCTGAGACCGAAACCGAATGGATACAGTGGCTGGCCCTTGAAGTACATATAGGTGTACCCGTCGCGAATGTTGTAGTCCATGCGCGGTGGAAGCTGATCGGCGGATTTGGGCCAGGTGCGGACAAGATGGCCACCCGGATCGTAGTCGCCAAAGAGAACCCTGGCCAGTGCCGTGCCTTCATCCTGCGAGGAGTGAGCCATCGTCAGGATCGCCGGGACATTGGCCTCGCTCCAATTGATCGTAAAAGGAAAACTGGTGATGAGCATGACCACGGTCTTCGGGTTCTTGATGAAGACCTGCTTGACGATCTGCTCCTGCGCAAGGCTCATGCTTTCGCGGTCGCGGCCTTCGCGCCCGTCGCTGGGCACGGTGCAGGGAAGGGTAATGCCGCCTCCTTCCGCGGGCGTGCTGTACCATGCGTGAGCCTGGTCGCCACAGGTGGGATTGTTGCCGATGACGACAACGGCAACGTCGGATTCGCGGGCCGCTTTGAGCGCCGCGTCTTCTCCGTCTGGCGTGTCATAGGCGGCAAAGTTCACCTTCACGGTAGGGCCAACCTCGTTGCGTATTCCCTCAAGCGGTGTGATGGCGTATGGCGGTGTGCCTCCGTACCAGTCCCAGTGAACCACGTCGGCGAGTGGCCCGATGACGGCGATGGACTTGATCTTGGACTTGTCGAGCGGCAGGAAGTTGTCCTTGTTCTTGAGGAGCACGACGGATTCAAGCGCCATCTTCTCTGACACCGAGCGGTCGCGGTCGGTGTTCCAGGGTGCGGGTGAGTCCTTGATGCCGGTGTAAGGCACCATCGCGGGCGGATCGAGCAGGCCGAGCTTGATCTCGATGCGAAATTTGCGGCGCAGCGCGTTGTCGATGTCGGACTCCGTGAGTGAGCCGTCTTTCAGCGCCGCTTTCACCTCGTCCCTGTAGCGGTCGAGGAATTGGTTGACGCCAGCCTTGATGCAGGCGACCACGGCGGCTTCCTGGTTGGGGAAGGCGTGGCGCGGGTTGACGAGAAGCTTCACGGCTCCGCCATCGCTTGAAATAACGTCAACCCCCCATTTATCGATCAGAATTTTGCGTAGCACGGGATTCACGGCCATGGGAGTTCCGTTCCACGCGTTGTAGGAGGCCATCACGGCTTTGGCGCCGCCATCAAGGAAAGCCATTCGGAAGGGAACCGAGTAATACTCCCAGAAGAGGCGCTCGTCAAAGTTGGAAGAGGAGCTATTGCGGTTGTTCTCATTCTCATTGGCCAGGAAGTGCTTAAGAAGAGCGGCGGCTTGCCAGTACTTCGGATTGTCGCCCTGCAGGCCATGAACAAAGGCGGCCGCCATTGTTCCGTTGAGGATCGGATCTTCGCCGTAGACTTCTTCGCTGCGTCCCCAGCGTGGATCTCGGTCAAGATCGGACTGCGGTCCCCAGAGCATGAGGATCTGGCGGTTGTACTTCGCCGTCTGGGTGATGAAGCGAGCGTCGTAGCCTTCAACACCGGCAGCTTCGCGGACAAGGTCAGGATCCCACGTGGCTCCCATGCCCGGCGGTTGTGGGAATTGCGTGGTTGTGATGGGCTCGCGGCCGAAGCGCGCCTGGCGCTGCACAACGCCGTGAATGCCCTCGGAGCTGCCGATGTTGGGGACGCCGAGCCGTGGTACGCCGGTGTTGGTGCCGAGGCAGTCGATCTTCTCGTCGACGGTCATGAGCGAGAGCAGATTGCCGATGCGCTGATCCGTGGAAAGGCTGGGATCGTCGAATGGAAAGTGTTTGAGATGCCATTGATCCACCTCCGGCGGTCTCTGGTGGCGATTTTGCTGGGCCATGCCAGAAGCAGCGGCGAGCACAGAGATGCAAATCAGAAAGGCTATAAACTCATTGATCGTAAAGCTAGCTTTCTTAGTTGTGAGACAAATCCTGGACTCAGGAGTTTGGAACACATTGCCTCCGGAAACGACGCACCTGACTGGATTGCGAAACCTGAATATCAGGCAGCATGCCGTTTGTGTAGTAAATTCATTATCCAGGGAATCGTATCATAGAAAGCACATTATCATGCAATACACAACAAAACATCCATAGAGATCTTCGCCGCCGAATTCAGTCTGCAGCTACTGCTCTAGTAGCGAAAAACATCGCGAATATGAAAAATGTGACTTCGAGTGATTGAGAGGTCATAATTCATGAAACAACGCATGCTGCAACTGCCACGTGCGTATTACAGAAAGAAACAGATCGGACAATAATACTTTGACGGTAATACTTTGACGGCGTAATGAATGGAAGCGGAGGATAGACAAGCAGGAAAGCATGCATCAGGAACCTCTTCCATGAGTATGTTGGTCGCAGTCAGATGAAAGTTATCGTTAAAAGGGCATCTTCTGAAGATTCTCTTGCTCAGCATGGCTGAAGATAACAACACCTAATCGTCATCTTGTATGCCCTGAGTTGGAGAATCTTTTGGATCAGCCTGCTCAACCATACTCGCCCCAAGCGTCGCCAGATCAAGCCTTCACCGATCTAGACCGGCATCTGCTGGATGAGTTGAGGCCAAATAATCCCAATGCATCTTCCCCGATCTGCTCTGGCCTATTAGATAGTCAGACTCTCCCGGCTGTGTGGCTATCTTGCCGGGGACGCGATCCACCACCGGCAATACTATCATCTGGAGAGGGCTACTCCGACTCACGGACGTCAAACTCGGCATAATCATCGGAGCGCAGCTTGTGGGCGATTGAAAGCTGGAATACACGATTACAGTGAATCAGACGTTTTGGTAAAATCTGTCATTCGTGCGTACCGCGCTGTCTCCTGGCAGGGAGAAAGACAGACCACGAACCTGTCCCAATCGCTGCGCGAGTGTGGCGTTCGCAAGCCCCTCTGGCTGATTGCGGTCTGGGTCGTTTACAAGGCAGATTATTGGGCAACTGGGGAAACGAAGAATATGTGGTCGCAGTGTGTGCTATCCCTGTCACGACCAAAGAGGTGCGTAGCTGTCTCCCTGCAAGACCGAGAGTTTAGAGTCACAGGCGGTTGATAAGATCAACAGCCCCGGCCAATCCATCGGCCGAGGCTGTGCTCTTTGGCGGAACTATCGTCTAGAACTGCAGTCGCAACGTCAACTGGATCTGACGGGGTGTGTTGTGCGACGAAAGCATGTTCTCGAGGCCATTCGTTGCATCTGGGTTGTTATAGCCCTGCACGTTGAAGGCGTTGAATACGTCCATGTTGAACCGAAGCAGCGCCGATTCCGTCAGCGGGAAGACTTTGAACGCCGAGAGATCGACGTTGTAGTTCATCGGTCCGTTCAGAAACGTCTTCGCCCAGGGGTTGACGCTTAGCGGGCCGGGCGAGTAGCCCTGGACATCCGCGGTCCCATCCAGCAAATTAATCTGCACTTGGTTCGTGTTGTAGTACTGGTCCTGGGGCGTTCCGCAGGTTGTCGCAGGGTTGTAATTCGTATCGATGGGCTGTGCATAAGGTGTCCAGTTTGCCGGCAGTCCCGTCACAACGGTGCTACAGCCGCTCGATGGCAAACTTGACGGAGCAATATATCCATTAAACCACTGGAATGCCTCGATACACGTGCCGCTGCGGCAATCGGTAACTTTGTGTGCATGCTTGTAAGTATGGATAGCGCTTGTCGGTCCCCAGTTTGAGCTATCCACCTGGAAGTCCTGGGAAGTGACGGATCCAAAGCCGGCAAGTTGGAAACCTCCCACCAGTTCGTTGAGGAAACGGTTGGCGTTGCTCAAATACCGCTTGCCACGCCCGAAGGGCAGGTCCAGTATCCAGTTAAATTGAATATCTTGTTTTGGCACGGCGGTGTCGAGTTCATAGTTTTCATAGACATTCAGTTGATGCCAGGATTCGTAGGATGCGATGTCACCTGGCCGCTGCGGCGGCATCACGGGCGCAGTAATCGGCGAAGAATTGGGAACCGGCGTCATGGTGCCCAGCCCGGAATTGACATAGTTTTGCGCGGGGTAGACGGGCGTCATTTGTGCAGCAGAACCTTGGTAGTCACTACCCACACGGAGGGGCTTGGACCAGACATAGAAGATCTGGTAGGCAAGCCCGTTATGGTACAGCCTCTGGTAGTTCACTTCCAGTTCGTTGTCGTTTGACCAGCCGCTCTTCTGGAGCGAGTTGAGGCCTCCCCCCCACGTCGTCTGGTCGTAGGGGCCGGTTGCGGTGGCCGCAAAGGTGGGCGAACCGATTGTGGTTCCCTGCGGGGGTATCGTGCCGGTCATGATCTCCCAGGCGTAGGTGGAGGGATGGTTGTTGAACAAGTATGACTGGAGTAGGTTGGTGCCGTGTGTCCAGACCCAGCTAACCCGCAATGCGGAGTTGCCTCTGAGCGGTTGCTCGATGGTGAAGTTAGTCTCAGTAACAACCGTTGGCGGCATATCAACGGCAAGAGTAGTTGGCGCCACCCCCCCCGGCAGAATGGCCGTGGTCGAGGTGCTGTCTACCACGTTGGTGGTGTTGACTCCCATTACGTTCGGCTGCGGGTTCCGGAGGAGGTAGTTCTTGATGCCGTCGGGAGACTGGGCTGGGGCACCGTAGTTCTGGACATAGTGGGCCGAAAAGGGCGGAGCCTTCACCGTGTTGCCGTAGAGGGTGCGCACCGGGTTGAGATAGAGATACCGGCCGTAGCCGCCGCGGATCACCGTGCCGTGCTTGCCGCCAAACGGCTGATACGCAAAGCCTAAGCGCGGCTCAAAGTTCAGATTGTAGTTGCGGATCCCATTGGAGGGTATCCCTGCCTGCGAAAAAGTCTCGATCTTGACGCCGATGTTCTCCAAGTTGGTAATGATCGGCTGGGTCGTGTAGCCCCTGGCGATCAGTTGTTGCGGCGTGCTGGCCAGCGCCAGAGCGTCGTTCTTCAGATCGAAGGTGTTCATCAGTCCGTACTTCATCCAGGGGGCCGGATGGGCTTCGTAGCGCAGACCCAGGTTCCAGGTCAGATTCCGCGTCATGTGGTAGTCGTCCTGGAAATAGAGGTCAAGCTCCATGTCATGGAGGTGCTCGTACGGCGGTTCCAGGTTGACATTGTAATTATTGGCCGCACCCAGAAAGGCATCGCCATTTGCGTCGCCAATATGCGGCAGACCTGTGTAATTCTTGCCCGTCGCAGTGTTGTATAAACCCGTAGCCTGGTTGGTGAACAGCACTTGGTCGGCCAGTCGGGAGGGCAGGTATCCAAATCGCTCATGCCGGTAGCGGCCGCCAAACTGCATCTGGTGCCGTCCCATTGTCTTGGTCAGGTTCTCGTCCAGATTGGTGACTATCTGGCTAATTCCGTAACTGAACATCGTACCATAGATGGAGTTGATCAAGTTGTTGCCAAAAGTCGGGAAGCCCGCTTCGCCGAAGTTGTTGGGCAGGCCCAGCATCTTCTCGTAATTTGCAGCCACCGGGCCGCCGGGATAATTGTGCTGGCTAAACCACTGGTTGCTCAGGACCGTTTCTGAAAAGAACGTGGGCGAGAAGATGTGCGTATAGCCAATCGCCGGGGCAAAGTTCGCTGTCGGGTTGTACGCTTGACCGACCGCATTCGGCGCGAAGCCGTCGGCCCCGCCCAGCGCCGGCGAGTTGTCCTGATTTTGCAATTGATGGCTCACACTCAGGTTGTTCGTGTAGCGCAGGTAGGCGCGGTTATTCTCGTTGAAGACGTGGTCAAGACGGAAGGTCCAGGTTGGAATTATAGTCAGGAGCTCATTGGGCCCTTGCAGATTCGGCGCAACGAGAGGGTTCTCTGTCAAGTTCGGCAGCGGGGTGATATCGTTGACGATCTTCATCGTCGGAGATTCACGGCTGATGGGAATCTGATCATTCGCAAGGGGCTTGCGGCAAAATGGGTTGGGTTTGCCGGTCGCCGGACAAATTGCCGAGCCGGAGTTATACGTCGTCGCCGGATCGTAGAGCTGGACGGGCGTCGCGAGGCTGAGAAGCGCGCTGAAGTCGCCGTTCCGCATCGCCTGCGTCGTCACATGAAAGAGCTTGCTGCTGGCGCTGGCCAGTGAGTACCTTTCATAGGCCAGGAACCAGAAGCTCTTGTTCTTCCCGTGGTAGATGTGGGGAAGAACGATGGGTCCGCCCGCGGAGAGGCCCCACTCATTGCGGATGTACTTCGGCGCCGAGAAGTTCGCCGGATCCTGGCGCGCCTTGGCAATACCAATGGCGTTGTTGCGCGCCGTCTCAAAAAGAGCGCCGTGCAGCCGGTTGGTACCCGATTTCGTGGTGATGATGACTGTGCCTGGCGATGCGAATTGCGCACCCGCAGCAGTCGTATTGACCCGAACCTCCTGGATCGCGTCCGGGTCGGGCTCCTGAGCTTGCGCGGTGTTCGTACCGCCAAACTGGCGGTTGTCCAAAGGCGCACCGTCCGCAACATAAGACACAGAACCACCCTGTACGCCGTTCAACATGGTGCCGCCGGTGCTGCCGCCTTCCAGGCCCGGCGTGGTCATGTTCAATAGGGTCGACAATACCCGCCCATTCATCGGAAGCTGGTTGATCCTCTGATTTTCCAGCGTCGAAGTGATAGTTCCGTTGTCGGTCGTGGTCAGTTGCACCAGATTTGCAGAAACCTGCACCTGTTGCGTCACCGCTCCCGCACTCATCACCGGATTAATCACCGCGGCCTGCGACACCAGAAGCTGGATTCTGGTTACGTACGTCTTCATATTCGGCGCGCGGACCGTTATCTTGTAGGTGCCCGTGAATAAACCCGGTACCTGGTAAAAGCCTACGGAATTGGATTTTGTATCGGCCGCTACATTGGTCGCCAGGTTGACCACGTGGATCGCGGCTCCCGGAATTACCGCTCCGGTCGAATCCATTACGGTACCTTGAATCGATCCCGCCCCGCTCTGGGCAATGGCACTGCCTGCTGAAAATACCACCGCGCCCACCACGGAAACCGCGGCTATCAGTCTGATGGATTTGCTCAATATTCGCTTCAAATGCATGGTCAAGCTTGTCACTGGATCCCTCCTAAAACATATGTGTGTGTCTCACAACGAAATGTCGATGTTAAAGACTTCGATGTCGCATTGCATGGAAGACACGAATCTTACCCATCGTCCACCAAATGAACTACTGGCTCATACTAGAAATCATGGCGGAAATCATACGGATTTCTTCCATTGCTTGTCAAGATCAATTTCTACAGGCCGCCTTTTCTCGCTGCGATAGCAACCCTAAACCATTGCACTCTGGCCAATTACACTTCCGTAACGGTGCGTAGATGCGACATACAACAAAAGGCATATGCCTTGCTGGGATTCTATGTCCAAGAACTCGAATCAAACACAGCGCGTTGTTCCCTGCTTCGGGCTGCTCAAGTCAGCACGCGAGCGCATGCGCACGCAGAAGAGGAGTTTGGTTCCGAATCTGCCACCTGCCTCTCATGGGGATGCTCTCGGTGCTCACAGGAAGGTGAGGCCCCGTTGGATCAGCAAATAACCTGCGGCTTTCGCTTCACTGACCAGCGCCATTATTGCTGCCTCCGTGGCTCTAACCTTCATATCTCTCAGGGGCTGACTTTTCGGTGAGCGGCAGAGTGGAACCGACCAGGAGAGTAGTTTCCCGGCAAGAAGTGAACCAGAGGCGGGGCAGCGCTTACGCGGAGGGGCTCTTTCAGTGCCGAAGTTGGATTTGGAGCATAGCTGCGCCGGAGCTCTTGCGCGGCTGAAGTGGAAAAGTCTATCGAGTAGTCTTTGACGCTCAGCAGCGCTGAGCGTCAAAGACCCGGGCGTAGATGTGCTTCCACGGATAGAAGGAATGCATCTCCAGCCACACGCGCCGGGCGCTGATACGGACCAGGGCGCCGATCTTGAACAGCTTGAGCCGGATGGTATCCACCTGCGCCTCGGCCCACTCGGTGCCCCACGGCCCTCGCCGAGAGTCACCAGAGCCTGCTTTACTTCTACCCCTAAACACTGTGCTGAAAAAGTGTCAGCTATGGTTCATCAAAATTGCGGAAGAGCCCACTTCTCATTAACGCCAAGGACCCCACGTCTCTTTGCCCGTGATGAGTCTGCGCTCTCCTGAAAAGACGATGCATCAAGACTCCTTGAGCGCCCCGGGAGCGTTGACCATACCGCGCTTCCGGCAGATTTCTTCCAGTTGAGCCCGGAGCCCCGCTTTCAACGCCGCTGCGCGGCTATCGCCGGCGAGGTTGTGCAATTCCCGAGGATCGACCTGATAATCGTAGAGTTCTTCACCTTCGGTACCTTCTTTCCAGGAAGTGTAGCGATAGCGCTCGGTCCGAATGGAGTAACCCATGATTCCACCTGGGGGAAGATTTTTAAAAGTTCCAGGGTTACGGTAGATCTGGGAGACTGCGGGACGATCCCAAACCGCATCCGGATTGGATAAAAGTGGAACAAGACTCTGCCCCTGAAGATTGGACGGAGATCCACTCAATCGTAGCCCTTCGGGCAACTCCATGGTTGGCGAGGGCGGCGGTAATGAGATAGGCTACTTTGCCACTCTGGCGGCGTAGGCGGCGGGGGTTAGTTCGG
>JAJZVZ010000126.1 GCA_021846945.1 Acidobacteriota bacterium
GAAGGAACATCGTTGCCGCGCTGTTAGAACCTTGGGGAAGCCAACGCTACGCGTGCGGAAAAATCAGATGCAGGTTCCGTAGAACTGGTTGTTCGTCGCGCATCGCACGCGTTTCTCACGAGCCATTTCTGCCATTGAAAGCCGTAAGATGCGTGCGGAATACATGTAATGAAATCCATATAAGTATCCAATTTATAAGGCAAGTTCAGAAGCTAGCTATGAGATTTCATTTGTTATTAGTTTGACTAGAAAAGCGCACCTGCACTGATATCTTTCTATCTTTTGGAGGCCGCAAGCATAATTTGTGGGGCTTATGATCAAGTTACTTTTGTAAAGTACGAAGTGCCTCCACCGCGTAAGTAGAATGCAACCGTAGAAAGCCGGATCGTGGTGGGGACCGCGTTACTTCCGGCCTTATTCAAAGTGTCCTAACAAAAAGCTGCCTTTTTCAGATTGGGGGCATCCAAGGGATGCGGGGTGTAGCCCCGCAAGATATCCTTCCCCTTGCTCCGGTGCTGCCAGAAGAGCCGGAGTACACAGCAAGCACACAAACAGCTTTCGCAACTACGGAGGTTACCATGAGAACGCTTCTGCGCCATGCAGCCTGTCCGGTGCTGGCTCTCTCCCTGATTGGAGCCATGGCCTTCGGCCAAAACTACAATGTGACATCCCTCAAGACCAACATGACTGATCCCAATCTCCTGAATCCATGGGGATTGGCTCGCGGCTCGGGCACTCCCTGGTGGGTATCTGACAATCGCACCGGCTTGGCCACGGTGTATACCGGCAACGGCACTGAAGCTCCCCTCATGGTTACGATTCCCGGCGCGAAACCCGGCGTCAAGGGTACGCCAACGGGCATCATGTATAACGGCAGCAAAACTGACTTTCTTATTGGCGGCACTCCGGCCCTATACCTATTCTCCACTCTCGATGGAACGATCCAGGGCTGGACGCCCGGCGCCAAGGCGACGATGCCTGTGGTCAAGACCACCGATGGTTCATCGTTCACGGGCCTTACCAGCGCCATGGTCGGCATGCAGCGGCGGCTGTACGTGGCCAACTTTACCAAGGGCCGCGTGGATATGTATGACAATATGTTTCACTCCATGGCCAAGGGGGAGGGGCTATTTGAGGACGATCAGTTACCGCCTGATTACGTCCCTTACAATGTGCAGGCCATTGGTAACGACATTGTCGTGACTTATGCGCTGCACGAGGAAGGTAATCTCTTCGAGACCGATGGTCCCGGCTTTGGCTATGTGGATATCTACTCATCAAACGGTAAATTGATTCAGCGCCTGAAGCACGGAGACTGGCTGAATGCGCCTTGGGGAGTAGCCCTGGCGCCGCTCGACTTTGGAACTTACAGCCATGATCTGCTGGTGGGGCAATTTGCCGGTGGAGGCATGACCGATTCAAGCGGCTATATCGCCGCCTACGATATGGTCACGGGCCGATTCAAGGGACTGTTGGAGGATGCGAGCGGCAACCCGCTCCAGATCAACGGAATTTGGGCGATCAGCTTCGGCAATCGAAGCCCCAATAACTATGATTTAACCGGAGCTCCCGCAGCTGAGATGTACTTTACGGCTGGACCGAATCATGCTTCCGGTGGACAGTTTGGATTTGTCACGCCGGTTTCGAATGAGCTGATCCAGGGGAGCGGCCAGTAAGGACCAGGATGGCTGATCGCCCAATGCAATCGGAGGGCTGCGGCCGGAGAGGCACTGCCGGATTCTGTTTATCCCGGCAGCGGTTTCAACGGCCAAGGCCCTCTTTCGTTGTTGCGTTTTCTGAGAGCGAGCCGCCACCATTTGGGAGCCGGGAGGCCCGTTGAAGCCTTACAACCGTCTGATGAAGGCCATGGCTTCAGCCAGTTGCGGGAAGCGCGCTTCCTCGGCCTTGAACTCGCTGGAGTGGACACAGCGGCGAAGGCCGCGCATTTTGACGGGATGCTTGAGGTGCAGCATTTCGTGGTAGAGAAGATATTCGATGGCGTAGCGCGGACTGGAAGGACGGTCAAAGACGCGGCTGACCACGATGGTGTTGTGAGCGGCGTCGTAGTGGCCGAGCGAGCGCTTGGCCATGTGCTCGCTCCAGGTAAGCTCGGGCCGTCCCAGCAGACCGCCAAAGAAGCGCATGTTTAGCGAGTCGAAGACTTCTTCGAGATTATAGAAGCGGCCTTCGGGGCCCAAGTAGCGCTTGCTTCCGCGGGCGTGGCGGATCAGTTCGGTTTGCCGGGTGACGGCGGCCGACGAGGCAAAACGCTTGTAGCGAAGGTTATGCGCAGCGCTGATGGGCTTACGGTACAGCTTGGCGAGCAGTATGTGGGCAATGGCGCGATGCACCGCCTCCGGCGCGCCCTCCAGCAGGTCTGAGAGACCCACGTAGATCTGCCCCTCGCGCAGACGAATAGTGGTGTTCAGCGAGGTAAAGCGGCGAAAGCGCACATGCATGAGAGGCATGGGCGCCCTGGGGCGCAACGCCCGGTACTCTTCCTGAAAGATAGGGATAATTTGCTCGATCACTCAATTTGAGGTTAGCAAGAACGGTTGTCAGTTGTCAGTTGGCGGTTGTCAGCGATGGGAGCCGGCTCCACGCCGGCAATTCAAGCAGACAGATGCAAGAAGGCGCGCTTGGCGCAAGGCGCTGGATTTACTCGGGCTCGGCTCGCTCCTGGCCTGCCTGATTCTTATGCTCCTTGAAGTAAGAAGCCTGGTCCTGAATCAGTTGTTTGGTCTGATCGGCGAGATCTTTGCTGCTTGCCAGGGCGTCGTCGCGCGCAACCTGGAATCGTGAGTCGCCGGGCAATCCGCGCAGCATTTCCTGCCAGTGCTGAATGGATTTATCGAGAGGCTTGAGTGCCTTGCGGAGATCGGCCTTGCGGTCGGAATACGTGTCGAGGTTGTCGCCCAGCTCATCCATCAGAGTGGAGAATTCTTCGAGCGACCGGTTGAGGAGCCGGTTCCGCGCAGGCGTATCGGCGCGCTTGGTTAGCTTGGCTATGGCGTCTGCATGCTCATTGAGGAACTTGGTGAAGAGGCCGATGCGGCCCGGCGGGTCGATGCCTGCTTCGGCAATCTGCTGCGCCTGTTTGGGCGTTAACGGATCGCGTTTGGGCGCCTGGCCGACCATGGGCCCGGCCGCCAGGATCAAGACAAGGATCGGGATAGAGCAGCGCATGGGACGCATCAGGCATCCTCCTCCGCCGCCTTCATTGAAGCACAGAGCATCGCCGCGGGAAAAGGGCGCGAGCGCGGGCTTGCGTCTATCAAGCAGATTTGCGGCGAAGAAATTCAGTTGCTGAAGACCTGCAGCATGGCTTTTTGCTCCGCCTGCCTGACCTCGGCCAGCGTCTGCTCGACGAGGGCACGATCCTGATAGCTGCTGGAGCGCAGCAATGCGCTGAGGCGGAACGAGGTATTGCGGAGAAGAAGCTCAGCCTTCTTGAGCTGCTTATCTTTGCGGGTCACAGTGTTCTGAATCCGTCGCGCCAGTTGCTGGATCTTCCTCAGCAGCCCGGCGGCCTTGCTCACGTTGCCGGCGGTATATTGTTGGAGGCTCGCCTCGGTCACGTCATTCACCAGCTTGGCGTAGAGGAAGCTTTGATAACGAGGCTCCGCCTGGCTGATCCTGGCTTCGATGGCCTGGATCTCTACCTGGTCGAGCGTCTGGGATGCGCGTGGAGCGGCGTACAGTTGTGTCGCCACGATGCTCAGGAGAAAGGATGCAGCCAGCCCGACAAGAGACGGCATGATTCACCTCCTGATGCGGATCTGTCTCAGGTGGTCGAAGTCTAGCGGACCTCTGCAAGGTATCGCAAGGGGAAGAATTGGATTGGCGCCCTTGTCAGACCAGTCACCGCGGCCATCTGGAGAGATTACCGCACCCTTCCTGGCAAGTTCGCTGGCATCAGGTCTATTTCTTTTCTAGGAGTTGCAAACGCTGGCGCGCCTGCCACTCCTGATCCGGGAACTTGCCGGCGGAGGAATCCAAAAAGTGTTGGTAGTAGGCAACAGCCTCCGCCTTACGTTGAAGCGTATCGTAAGCGGTCGCCCAAAGAAAGTAGGTAGATGCGTTTTCTGGAAGATATTTTGACCGCATGGTAAGAGCATGGAGTGTAATCGACGGTTGGTTGGTTTTCGAGGCCGTAAAGGCCAATCCGCTCCAGGCATCGGCGTTGGTCGGATCGACTTCAGTGGCCGTATTGAATGCCGCAAACGCCTCCGCGAACTTCTGCTCGAGAACCAGATTCTGGCCATGCGCGACCAGGAGATCGGGCTCGTCGGGGTGAGCGGCGAGCAGTTCCGCGTAGAGACGGTCGGAACCGGCGGGGTCGCCGGAATCGGCCAGCAACTCCGCCAGCATGCGCGTAATGGCCGGGTCGTCGGGGTGAGCGGCGTGCAGCTTTTGGAGAAGCGGCACGGCCTCCGGCTTATTCTGGGCCGCCAGCGCCGTGGCCAGTTGTGCGGTCAGATAGGGATCACCGGGCGTCTGCGCCAGCGCTGTGCGCAGCGGGAGCTCAGCCTGTGCGTATTGCTTTTTCAGGATGAGCAGGTGGCCCAGGCGCGCGTTGGCCAGCTCCGATTTGGGATCCTTGGCGAGGATGCGGCGATAGGCGGCCTCGGCGCCGTCGAGCTGTCCGGCCTGCTCGGCCAGGCTCGCGGCCAGCAGCGTATCAGCCTCGGTTTCGGGGGAAAGCTTCAGCGCCTCCAGCAGATCATTGGATGCCTGAGTCGTGTCGCCTGAGGTGCCGGGCTGGGGCCGGTCGATCTGCGCCAGGGCGCGCCATGCGCGGGCTTTGAGGGCGGGTCCAGCCACGCCCGGATCCAATGTTGTTGCCGTGACCAGTTCAGGACGGGCCTCAGTCAGCTTCCCCTCCCGGGCCAGCAGCAGCCCCAGGGAGAGATGTGCCTCAAAGGACTGAGGATTGGCAGCGATGGCGCGCCTGTAGTAGCTGGCGGCATCGCTGAGGCGGTTCTGGGCGTCGGCTATATAGCCAAGGTCAAAGAGGGCGCGCGCATCGCTGGGGTGAGCGGCGACCCAGGGCTCCAGATCGGCCCGGGCTGTCTTCCAGTCAGATTTGGAGATGGCTGCCTCGGCGTCTGCAACTTGTTGCGGGACGGGCTGGGGTTCGGCGGTTTGCGCCTGCTCTGCCGGAGCATGAGGCACAGGGGAAGACGGCACAGCGGAGGGAACAGGAGGAACTTGCTGCTGGGAGGCTGATGAAGAGTCCAGGGCCAATGCTCCCACGCCCGAGAGCGCGGTGGAGAAGAAGACAAGCAAAACAACGTGACGCACAGAATACCTCAACCCACAGTTTACCGGAGCCGAGGGTAACTGAGATAAGATCAGAGCTTCTTCTCCAACCCCCAATCGTCGTGCCAAACGTCGAGGATTCAATCGTCACCCCTTCCGCCGATATCCTGTGACCGCGCCCTATAATAGAGGATGGCTGTTTGTGTCCCGTGCCTCGCTGAGGAGACAGTGGCGCAACGGACCGAATTCCGCACGGTGTCTTCCCTTTGAACGATGCCATCATTATCCGCGGTGCGCGGACACACAACCTGAAGAACATCTCCTGCGATATACCGCATGGAAAGCTGACCGTCATCAGCGGTGTGTCGGGCTCGGGAAAGAGCTCGCTGGCCTTCGACACCATCTACGCTGAGGGGCAGCGCCGGTATGTGGAGTCGCTTTCCGCCTACGCGCGGCAGTTTCTGGAGCGTATCGAGAAACCCGACGCGGACCTGATCGACGGGCTGGCGCCGGCCATCGCCATCAAGCAGAAAAACACCACGCGCAATCCGCGCTCGACGGTGGCGACCGCGACCGAAATCTACGACTATATGCGCCTGCTCTACGCGCGCTGCGGCACGGTGCACTGCGTCCACTGCGACGGTCTGGTCAAGCGCGACTCGGTGGACGAGGTAGCCGAGAGAATTCTGGCGCTCGGCGAGGGAACACGGCTGAATGCGCTGTTTCCGGTGATGAGCATCGAGGTGGAAGACGAGACGCAGGCGGCGAAGCCTGCCAAGCCAGCAAGACGGCCAGGAAAATCGGCCGGCAGGACCGCCGACAAGCCGGTTGCGAAAGGCGCCGAGTCGCCGCACACTGAGGCGCTGAAGGCGCGGCTTACGGAATTGCGCACGGGCGGCTTCAACCGCCTCTACCAGGGCGGCCGGATCTTCGAGTTTTCAACCCCTGAGTCACTGCTGGATCTCGACTTTACGCTCCCCGTCTTCGTGCTTTTGGACCGGATCGTCGTCAGTGCTGAAAACCGCGCGCGCATCGTGGATGCCGTGGAGATCGCTTATCGCGAGGCCGGCGAAGTGGTCTTCGAAGAAGCTCCACGGGACGAGACGGCAGAGCGCAAGCGGCATCGGTTCTCGGCGGCATACGAGTGCACAAGCTGCCACCGGCCGGGCCGCGAGCCGGAGCCGCGCCTGTTCAGCTTCAACAATCCCTTCGGCGCGTGCCCGCGCTGCCAGGGCTTCGGCAACACGGTGGACTACGACCTGAACCTTGTAATTCCGGACAAAGGGCTGAGCCTCAGTGAAGGGGCGATCGATCCATGGAACCGGCCCAAGTACCGGTCGTGGTTCAACGATCTGCGCCGGAGGGCGGCGGAGCTGGGCGTGCCCATAAACGTGCCCTGGAACGAGCTTTCTGACGAGGCGCGGGAGACGGTGCTGCGCGGCAAAGGCAGCTTCGACGGCGTGCTGGGATTCTTTGCGCAGATGGAGCGCAAGAAGTACAAGCTGCATGTGCGCGTCATGCTCAGCAAGTATCGCGGGTACGCCGAGTGCCCCGATTGCCGCGGCCAGCGGCTGCGGGCGGAGGCTCGCTCCGTCCGGATCGACGGGAAGAACATCTGCCAGGCGGCGTTGCTGACCATCGCGCAGGCCAAGGCGTTCTTTGATGCGCTGCGGTTGACGCCGGTGCAGGAGGAGATTGCCGGGCAGGTGTTGCATGAAGTGCGGCAGCGGCTGAAGTTTCTCGATGCGGTGGGGCTGGAATACATCACGCTGGACCGGCTGGCTTCGACGCTCTCCGGCGGCGAGGCTCAGCGGATTCAACTGGCCACCTCGCTTGGTTCGCAGTTGGTGGGCGCGCTCTACGTGCTGGATGAGCCCTCGATCGGCCTGCACACACGCGATACCGAGAGGCTGATTCGCATCCTGAAGGACCTGCGCGACCTGGGCAATACCATCCTGGTGGTGGAGCACGATGCCGATGTGCTGCGCTCGGCCGATCATTTGCTGGATCTGGGTCCGGGAGCGGGCGAGTTCGGCGGCAAGCTGCTGGCCGAGGGCGTGCTTGCTGAAATCGAGGCCAACCCGCAGTCGCTCACGGGTCGCTATCTCTCGGGAAAAATCTCCATTCCGGTCCCCACCAGGCGGCGCGTGCCGGGCCGGGAAAGGCTGGTGCTGCGCGGAGCGCGGGCCAACAACCTGCACGGACTGGACGCGGAGATTCCGCTGGGCTTGCTGGTGGCGATTACCGGCGTCTCGGGTTCCGGCAAGTCGACGCTGGTGCATCAGGTGCTCTATCGCGCCGTGGCGCGCGCCCTGGGCCAGACTGATGGCGGCGATCCATCGAGCGTGTATAAATCGCTGGCGGGGGCTGAACGGCTGAACGATGTGGTGCTGGTGGACCAGACGCCCATCGGGCGTACCCCGCGCTCGAATCCCATCACCTACATCAAGGGCTTCGATTTAATTCGCGAGCTGTTTGCCGCGCAGCCGGAGTCCAAGCGCCTCTCGCTTACGCCGGGACATTTCTCGTTTAACGTGCCCGGCGGCCGCTGCAATACCTGCGAAGGCGATGGCACCGTCACGGTGGAGATGCAGTTCCTTGCCGATGTGGAGCTGCCCTGCGAGGACTGCAACGGCACACGCTATCAGCAGCGCATTCTTGAAGTTCAATACAAGGGCAAGAACATCCATGAAGTGCTGCAGATGACGGTGAAAGAGGCGTTGCGCTTCTTTGCCGGGCAAACCAGGCTCCTTGAAAAGCTGGCTGTGCTGGACGAGATCGGGCTGGGCTATCTGCGGCTGGGCCAGTCGGCGACGACGCTCTCCGGTGGCGAGGCGCAGCGCGTGAAGCTGGCCGCGCATCTGGCCGCGGTGCGCGCGGTGAACGCTACAGCCAAGCCCTCGCAGGCCAGCCGTGTGCTCTACATTTTGGATGAGCCGACTACAGGCCTGCACTTTGACGATGTCTCCAAGTTGCTGACGGCCTTTCGGAAGCTGATCGACGGCGGCGGTTCGCTGATTGTCATCGAGCACAACCTCGACGTGATCAAGTGCGCCGACTGGGTGATCGACCTGGGACCGGAGGGCGGCGAAGGCGGTGGCCTGATCGTGGCGCAGGGACCGCCGGAGGAGATTGCCGCCAACTTGCTCTCGCATACCGGCAAGTGGCTGGCGCGGGTGCTTTAAGCGGCGTAGTTTTTGCGGCCTCCGGCATTGAATTCGCGCTCAAAATGACGGCGGTTGCCGGATTTGCCACAGGTGATATGGATTGGATAGAAAGGTTGCAGCGATTTACCGGCGATTGGAGCAGGCTTTTTGATCAATCAGGCGGGAATCGCGCGGGCTTGGATAGCTGCATCGCAAGTGAGGAGGAAAAGTCTGCGTGAGTATTTCCGTGGGACCGATCGGGTCTGAGTCCAGGCCGTTGCAGAACAGCGGTGTGAAAACGCCACTGATTCCGCACGGGCGCATGCTGGTCTTCTTCCTTGTCACTGCGCTCTTCTTCCTTTGGGGAATCCCGAATAATCTCAACGACATTCTGATCCGCCAGTTCATGAAGTCGTTTGAGATTAGCCGCTTGCAGGCGGGCTTGGTGCAATCGGCCTTTTACATGGGCTACTTCCTGCTGGCCCTGCCCGCCGGTGAGATCATGCGGCGCGCCGGCTATAAGGCCGGAATCCTGATTGGACTGTGCCTCTATGGAGCCGGGTGCATCCTGTTCTGGCCCGCCGCTCTGGTTGCCAGGTACTGGTTCTTCCTCATGGCGCTGTTCATCATCGCCAGCGGCCTGGCATTTCTTGAGACGGCCGCCAGTTCGTTCATCGTGCAGGTGGGGCCGGTGGAGAGCGCCGAGCGCCGATTGAATCTCTCGCAGGCCTTCAACCCCGTGGGCAGCATCACGGCGGTGCTGGTGGGTGCGCGCTTTATCTTCTCCGGAGTGGAGTTGGACAAAGCCCAGGTTGCGGCAATGGAAGCCGCTGGAACCTACCAGCACTATCTCCGGTCAGAGACTCTGCGCGTGGTTGCTCCTTATGTTGTGCTGGGCTCGGTCGTGCTCTTCTGGGCGATTCTCATCGGCCGTACGCCCTTCCCGCACATGGGGCTGGATTACTCACGCGAGGCCGCGGCCGAGGATCACGGCCCGCCGCTTATCCGGAGAAAGCACTTTGTCTTTGCGGTGGTGGCGCAGTTTCTCTATGTAGGCGCGCAGGTGAGCGCGTGGAGTTACATGATTCCCTACGTGCTGGCCTATACCAAGCTGCAGGAACGCGCCGCCGGTTATCTGCTCACTGTCGCGCTGGTCGCGTTCACCCTGGGCAGATTCGTGTCCACGTGGCTGCTGCGGTTCATTCCCGCGCCGCGGCTACTTTGCGCCTATGCCGTGTTCAACGCCGCAATCTGCACGACTGCGGTGGTGCATCCGGGCTGGATGGGCGTGTGGTGCCTGGTCACCAACAGCTTCTTCATGTCGATGATGTATCCGACAATCTTCGCGCTGGGTGTGAAAGGCCTGGGCTCGCGCACCAAGAGAGGCGGCGCGTTTATCGTGATGTCGATTATCGGCGGAGCCGCGCTGACGCCAATCATGGGCAAGATCTCCGACATGGCCGGCGTAGCGCATGGCTACCTGGTCCCGGCTGCCGCCTTTGTGGGAGTGGCGCTGTATGCGTGGCTCGCCGCGGAGCCCAGCCCGGGCGAGCAAGTGGTCGCGCCAGCGAGCTAGCGGAGTCAACGCAATGCGCCGTAAAGGCGCAATTCAGCAGAAGTGCTCGATTGCAGCACCGGCAAATCTGATTCCGCGCAGTGAGAGTGTTACTCCGGCTTGTGCAGACAAGCAACCATCTGGCTATGGATTCTTTCCCGCATCACTCGCGGGAATTTCTGCGTTGTTGCTTCCAGTGCCCGAACCATGACGGCGGGGAGATAAGGCAGCAAATAGCCCAGTTTGACATGACCGCACGTGAGCGGATTGGTCGCCAATTGAATCCGTTCGACTGTGAGGCCCGCGTTCGCAGCCAAAGCCCGCATCTCTTCACAATCAAGCAGGAATATGTGGCCGTCAGAGTTGGGCTTGAATTGAACTGATTCGTAGGCTGATGGATCGGAACAATCGGAAAATCGCGGCAGGTTGTTGCGGAAGTACCTGCCGTTTGGAGTGGTGACAAAGAGCCAGCCGCCTGGCTTCAGCATGCCGGCAAGGCAGACAAGAAACCGGTCAGGATGAGCAACATGCTCAATAATCTCCGTAGCCAGAACAGCATCGAAGCGCTCTGCCCATTGCTCTCTAAAACTGAAGATGTCGCCGGGGGCATATTCCACCTCGCCACGCTCGTGCTTGAGCCTGACCATCTCCGCCAGATCATCGCGCAAGTCGTTCCACACCACGCGATAGCCGTTTTCCGCGAGCGGGAGGGTAAAGTTGCCGCTTGCCCCGGCCACATCGAGAACGTATGTTCCGCGCGGCACCAGTTCTTCAATCGCCCGCAGCGCCCATCCGCGTCGAATCTCGTACTGGTAGGTGTAGCCGGGATTCTGGCGGGAATTACCAATCTCAAGCTCATCATATTGATGGCTTAGCTTCCAGGATTCAGGCCATGACTGGTCATAAGCCGGTCGCCGCATAGACTGCATCTCCGCGCAAAATGCGCCGGGAATTTGCTTTGCAGGCTGCTCCGCGCACTCCTGCCCGGGTAGTATGGAGAGGGGGCGAATAACAGGAATATTGAACTGGTTACTCGCCCCGCTCTTGATTTCTACTCAGCAACCACTGGATTGGTTAGGGAGCCCAGCCCCTGGATTGTCACCGTGACTGTCTCGCCGGGCTTGAGCCAGCGCTGCGGCTTGCGGCCCAATCCGACGCCCGAAGGCGTGCCGGTGGAGACGATATCGCCGGGTAGCAATGGCGCGATCGACGAAATATATTCGATCAGGTCGGGAATCCTGAAGATCAGCTCGCGCGTGTTCGAGTTCTGCAGAACCTCGCCGTCGATGCTCAGGCCGATGGCAAGCGTGTGCGGGTCGGGAACCTCATCCGCCGTGACAATGGCGGGGCCCATCGGGCAGAAAGTGGGAAAGCTCTTTCCCATCGACCACTGCGAGGTGGCCAGTTGCACGTCGCGGGCGCTCACATCATTGATGATGGTGTAACCGTAGACGTGCTCGCGCCAGGCCGAGCCGGGAATGCGGAAGCCGCCCTTGCCGATGACGAAGGCCAATTCGGCCTCGTAGTCGGGCTGCGTCGAGTTCCGGGGAAGAACGATGGCGTCGCCCTGGCCGATGATGGCCGTCTGCAGCTTGAAGAAGATGACCGGTGTTTTCGGCAGCTCCATCTTGGATTCGATGGCGTGGTCGCGGTAGTTCAACCCAATGGCAAAGATGCGCGGCGGATTGGCAATCGGGGCGTGCAGCTTGACCTGCGCCAGCGGGAATGTGGGTCCGTCAGGCGGTACGGTGAGGCCGGCGGTAATGGCTGCCAGCGCGTCGGCATAGCCCGCTTTATTGAGATCGACGACGATGTCGCCTACGAGGGCTCCCGGACGGATGTTGCCGCCGGGAGTGGAAAAGGAAACGAGTTTCATGCAGCCCTCCAAGGGAGATGTTGTTGAAGATACAGGCCGAGCGTTACGGTGCTATGCAGCAGTCCAGCCACCGTCGATGGTCATGAGCGAGCCGCTGACGAAGCCGGCTTCGTCAGCGGCGAGATAGCGGACGAGCGAGGCGACCTCATCCGGCCGGCCCAGGCGGCCAACGGGCTGGCGGGCGCGGAGTTCCGCGCGCATCTCCTCCTTATTGTGCTTGTGGAACTTCTCAAGGTAGCCCTCCACGAACGGCGTTTGCACAGTGCCGGGGCAGATGGCGTTGACGCGCAAGGTCTTGGGATATTCGACGGCGAGCTGGCGCGTCATGGCGATGATCGCTCCCTTGGTGTTGCAGTAGGCGAAGCGCTGCTTGATGCCGACCAGACCGGCAACGGAGGCGATGTTGACGATGGAGCCAACCGCCTCGTGGCGCTCGCCGGCGGCCAGCAGCAGCGGCAGAAAAGCGCGTGTAACCAGGTAGACAGCGCGGATATTGACATCCAGCAGGCGGTCAAAGTCCTCGGGCTCGGTCGTCTCGATCGAGCCCACATGGCCGATGCCGGCGTTGTTGACCAGGATGTCCAGTTTGTCAATGCGTGCCACGGCAGAGGCGATTGATTCGCGGCTGGTTACGTCCAGGTGAATGGCCTCGGCAGAGCCGACGGCGGAGGCCAGAGCTTCGGCTGCCGGGACGTTGATGTCAGCAATCCAGACGAAAGCCCCGGCTCGGGCCAGTTCCCGCACTGCGGCTTCGCCGATACCGCTGGCTCCGCCCGTGACCAGGGCGTGGCGGCCGTCCAGGCGAAAGGCTTCGGACTGAGCTGCGGAAGAAGCAGAAAGAGATGAATCAGTCATGACAGTATGCCTTCAAAATTTGCGGACCGAAGAGGTAGCGGAAAAATCCTTCAGGCAAGCGTTTCGTCACAGGGCACGCCTGTCCGCCGCGTGCGAACCTTCCGGCGTGCTGTAAATACGGCAGAATGTGTGAGGGCTTTAGCCCCTGCAAGGTTTCTCCGCCGGATGTGCTTGCCATTTGCACTGTTCCGCAGCCTCCAAAGCCCGGGTTGATTGAGCTGCAATGATGGCGCAGCCATAACCGCGCCCCTTCAAAATATCAACTTGCTCGCCGATTTCCTACTTCTTTCGCGCCTCGGCGATCACCTTCAGATATGCCTTGGCGGTTTCGGTGATGGATTCCGGCTTCCCGGCATCCACGGCGGCCAGGTTCACCAGGTCGCTGCCTACGCCCAGTGCGCGCGCCCCTGCCTTGATAAAGCTCTCTGCTGTTTGCAGTGTCACGCCGCCGGTGGGAATAATCCTGAGCTGCGGAAACGGCGCCAGCAGCGACTTCAAGTAGCTCGCCCCGCCCACTGCTGAGCAGGGGAAGATTTTGACGTAGTCGGCGCCGGCATTCCATGCGGTGATGGCCTCGGTGGGCGTCAACGCGCCGGGGCAGGAAACCTTATTGTTCCTTTTGGTGACGGCGATAACTTCCGGATGCAGGCTCGGGCTGACGACAAACTCGGCGCCTGCGTCGATGGTGGCCTGGGCCTGATCGGCGGTGGTCACGGTGCCGGAGCCGAGCAGGAGTGTATCTCCATATTCGCGCTTCAGCTCCTTGAGCAGATCCACTGCGCCCGGCACGGTCATGGTAACTTCGACGATGGTAACGCCACCGGCGATCATGGCATCGACAACCGCTCGCCCCTGGGCAACGCTCTTGGCGCGCAGAACCGGGATCAGCCCGACGCGCTCGACAATTTGCTGTGTGCTTTCTGACATTTTGAATACCTCAAAGTAAGCGAAGTTCGCGAGGACAGCCGCGCTTCATCCGTTAGTAATGTTCGAGATCCAGCGT
>JAJZVZ010000127.1 GCA_021846945.1 Acidobacteriota bacterium
GTACGGTGCTTTACTTTGAGCGCCGCATGTTTGCCGTGGCTTCCGTTTTTCTGCTCAAAGAGCCGGGGCAGGGGCTGCGCCAGGCGCTTTTCGAGTTTGTCGAGGCGGCGCACGGCCCGGCTGTAGGCATCGGCGGGCTTGCCGCCGGAGACGTCCGCCGTTACGACCAGCCATATCTCCTTGCGCACATGGTCGAAGGCCAGCACCTGGTCGAAGAACAACAGGCAGGCATCGGGAACGCGCAGTTCGTCCTTGGCGCGCTCGGGCAGGCGCTCGATCTGCCGCACCGCGTCGTAGGCAAAAAAGCCCACCGCGCCGGCGGTGAAGGGCGGCAAGCCCGGCAATCGCGCCGGCTTGTGTCCGCCGAGCGCCCGCCGCAGCACGTCATAAATATCGTCTTCAACCCGGACAACCTTTCTGCCTTCGGTGATCGTGATCTGGCGGCCGCGGGCGACAATCCGTTTGAATGGCGCCAGCCCGATGAAGGTATAGCGGCCCACCTGCTCGCCGCCTTCCACCGACTCCAGCAGAAAGCACTCCGGCTCCGGCCACGCCGCGCGCAGAAACGCCGAAACCGGCGTCTCCAGGTCGGCGGTGAGGACGCGGCAGACGGGCACAAGGGTGTGCTCCCTGGCGAGGACCAGAAACTCTTTGCGGCTGGGCTGGACAGGATCGATGGAGGCTTTCACAAACTCAGTGTAATTGCAGAGAGCATGTTGGCAGGGCGATTCCAGGCGCAGCCCTCACAGCTTGACGCGGCTTTCCGCCTGGCCTAGACTCACTGAGGTTTGGCCTTTGGGATGCGGATGTGGCGCACGGGGCTGGCTCGGCGAAGCCTGGTCGAAGCGGCAGCAGCGGAGGCTGGATAACCGGGCGAGCCGGATTCGCGTCTCATGGTCTTGAGAATGGAAGCTTTATGACCTGCCCGGGCCATGGCAGGCGATCGAATGGAGAGAAAAATGTCATCAGTCACGCCAGCAGTCAGTTTGGACCAGGAAGTCAATCCCTGGGAGGCGCAAAGCGCGCGGTTTGATTTTGCGGCACGGAAGCTCAACCTGGATGAAGGACTGTGGAAGCTGCTCAGGATGCCCGCGCGCGAAATTATCGTGCATTTTCCCGTGCCGATGGATAACGGCCGGATCGAGATGTTCACCGGATTCCGGGTGCAGCACAACATCGCCCGCGGACCGGCAAAGGGCGGCATCCGTTACTCGCCCGATGTGACGCTGGACGAGGTGCGCGCGCTGGCCAGTTGGATGACCTGGAAATGCGCGGTGGTGAATATTCCCTTCGGCGGCGCCAAGGGCGGCGTCATCTGCGATCCCAAGGCGATGAGCCAGGGCGAGCTCGAGCGGATGACGCGTCGCTACACGTCGGAGATCAGCGATTTCATCGGTCCTGAAAAGGACGTGCCCGCGCCCGACATGAATACCAACGAGCAGACCATGGCGTGGATCATGGACACGTATTCGATGCACGCGCGGCGCACGGTCACGAGTGTCGTCACGGGCAAGCCGCTCAACATCGGCGGCTCGCGCGGCCGCATCGAGGCCACGGGGCGCGGCGTGATGGTGGCCTGCGGCGAAAGCCTCCGCTACCACAATATGAATGTCGACGGCTGCCGCGTCATCATCCAGGGATTTGGCAATGTGGGCTCCAACTCGGCCCGCCTGCTTATGGAAAACGGCTACAAAATCATCGGTATTGCCGAGAAGGATGGAGGCTTGTATAACTCCAACGGCATCGATATCCGGCAGTTGATCGAATACAAGTACCGTAATGGCATGATCCTTGGCTTTCGCGGTGCCGACGCGATTCCCAGCGATGAGCTGATGGTGATGGACTGCGAGGTCCTTATTCCCGCCGCGACGGAGAATGTGATTACCAGCCGCAACGCCGATAAGATCAAGGCGCGGATCATTGTCGAGGGCGCCAATGGGCCGACCACGGCAGTTGCCGATGAGATTCTGGCTGAAAAGCGCATCTTTGTTGTGCCTGACATTCTGGCCAACGCCGGCGGCGTTACGGCCAGTTATTTCGAGTGGGTGCAGGACCGGCAGGGGTATTTCTGGAAGGAAGCCATCGTCAATGAGCAGCTTGAGTCCATCCTGCGCGACAGCTTCGACGACGTAGTGCGCTACGCCGAGGCGCACAATGTGAACAATCGCATCGCCGCCTACATGCTGGCAATCGACCGCGTGGCGTTTACGATACGCCAGAGAGGTATTTACGCATGAGTCTGCCCGGGCGCCGGGCTGGCGACAATGAGTGACTCGACGAGCGGGATGGGCATGACGCCTGTTCCGCTCTTTGTTCAGAGTGCGCCGAGCAGAGTCTGATGGATGCGCATTTTACGGATGAGGCGGGAAGGAGTACGGCGTCTGTTCGCGGAGCTTCTTCCGGCATCAGCAACGCGGATTCGTAACGGGCGCTTTTGAGGCGCTGGGACAGATGCATGAGGATGTGGTCCGGTTCTGCTCGCCACGTTATGAACATTGCCGCAATCTTCATGCAGAATGAGGGCGCACGGTGCAATAATGAAACAACATTCGAGATTTGTCTCCCCTGGGGCTTGAAGCGAGTGAATCTGCCCAACTCCATCACGATGAGCCGGATCATCATGATCCCTTTGCTGTTGTGGATACTGTCGTCGCGCTTTCCGTGGCGAGGGTCCAGCGGCGAACAGGAGATCGCGGCATCCGTCCTGTTTATCCTGGCTTCCATCACGGACGGCCTGGATGGCTATCTGGCGCGCAAGCGGCGGCAGATCACGACGATAGGCATGCTGCTTGATCCGCTGGCCGACAAGGTTTTGGTGACAGCGGCTCTCATCGCGTTGGTTGCTTACAACCCGGTAGTGGTCAAGGTCTGGATTGCCGTGGTTATTATTGGACGCGAGTTTCTTATCTCCGGGTTACGCTCCATTGCTTCCTCAGAGGGCTTCACCATCCAGGCAAGCGATCTGGGCAAGCTCAAGACGGTGGTTCAGATCGTTTCGGTGGTTTCGGCCATTCTGGCGCACCAGTGGTATCAGTGGGAGATAGGTGTGCTCGTCATTCCGGTGGAGTGGATCGCCATTGCCGCCATCTATTTCACGGTACTGGTCTCCACGATCTCGGCGATCGATTATTTTGTCGGCTTCTGGAAGCAGATCGATCATGCCTCGATCGACCGGCGCAAGTCTTTCGTGCTTACTCGCCGCAAGAGCGCCGGAACCTCGTAGACGCGCGCGCTATGCCGTCGCGGGTTGCGCGAGGCGCTTCACGCTGAGCACGGTGATGTCGTCCTCCTGACCGAAGGACTTTGCGGCTTCCGCCACATAATAGGCTGACTGGTTGCTCAGATTGTGCATGCGGTCGAAGCCGAAGATCTCGCCAGAGGACTGACGCGCTTCGACCACGCCATCGGAGATCAGCAGCAGGCGATCGCCGGGGTGCAGGTAGATCCGTACCTCCTCATAACCAGCCTCGGGCACGACGCCCAGAGGCAGCCCTCCAGGAAGCGTGATTTCCTGGCTGTTCAGGTAGGGTGGCAAATGGCCGGCGCTGGCCAGCACGACTTCACCGCTGTCTCCAAACCATGCAGCCATGCAGGTGGTAAAGCTTTCGTTGCCGGCTAGTACGCGGTTCAAGGAATTGAGAATCCTGGCCGGGTTTCGTTCGGTGGTGTGGCGGAGCGCGCCGATCAGCATGGAGACGCTCATAGCGGCCTTCAGTCCCTTGCCGGCCACATCGCCGATGACCACGAGCAATCCGCCGTCCCCGCCTGCCTGCACATGGAAAAAGTCGCCTCCGACCTCGTGGGCCGGGCTGTAAACCGAGTCCACTTCGAAGCCCGGCGTCGCCACTTTTTCCTGGGGAATCATCAGTTCCTGCATGCTGCGCGCGGCGGCCAGCTCGCTGGCGGCGCGTTCCCGCTCGCGGTGGATGCGCAGGAAACGGAAGAAGATGATGAGAACGATGGCGATAATGCCCGTGTAGTCGGCGATGGAGGAGAAGTGAATCGGAATCGGTCCCGCCTGAATCGTAAGCGGGGAGTGGTAGGGATGCCCGGTCCAATCGGTCATGCCCTCGGTGACCACCGGCTCGATGATGCCCACAAAGCTCAGCAGCAGGGGAAACAGCAGCAGGCCGGCCTCAAAGTTGCGGCGCACGGTCGCGGCGGTCAACGTGATGAGGACGAAGATGGACCATCCCGCAATCCAGATGGAGCTGCCCAGAAAGACGGCCAGCAGGGCAATACCGATGGACCTGCTGTGTCCCACCATAAGCAGAGTGGGGCCGACGCCGGCCAGGATGGGCGCGGTGAAACGCAGCGTCTGGATGTACCATCGCCTGCGCAACGAGAGAAATGCGATCAGGAACTCGAAGTAAAGGTAGGCGGAAATCACTACCAGCTGCAGCGATGAAGCCGCGTACCACAGGCTGTCGAGACGGGCGGAACTGCCGGCCAGTTCGATGAATGCAATGGGCGCCTGCAGCAGTTCGTGCAAGGCCAGCCACAGGTATTCAATATGGCCTTTCTGCACAAAATAGAGCGCTAGGAGAAACGCCGCAAGGGCCACCAGCAGCACAGCGGCCACCAGCCGGGGCAGGCGCTCAAAAAGGGTGTTGTTGGACCAGAGCTTGAGGGATCGTTCCAGATCTGCAGGGTGTCCCAGGATAAGGCTGCGGTTGGCAAAGAAGCTGGTGTAGGAACTGAATCCAAAGGGAATGTAAAGAGTTCGCACGACGAGCGTCAGGGAAGTCTCGGAGGGCGGAAGATTCAGATTGTAGATGCGCGAGATTTGCTGGTAGTGCTGTGGAGCGTCCCCATGCGGTCCTTCGGGATGAATTTGCTTGCCATTGGCGAAGACGTCCGCGCCCGGCCCGACCGTGCCGATACTGATGGAAGTGTTGTGCGATACAGGAAGCCTGATCAGCAGCGCAACCGGGCCGTGATTGGGCGCCAGCTTGATGTGGAGGCGAAACCATGCATATCGGCGCGGGGACAGGCGTCCCCGGCGCCGTTGCGGCGACGAGCCGGGCGCCGGGCCCAGGGCGTCGCCGGTCCCTGCTTCCTCGCTTACTTCTTCGATCAGGCTTTTTGCGTCCCGGATTGCCCAGGCTGAGTCGTCAAACTGCGTGGTTGCCGCCGCGAGATTGGATGTGATCCCGACGCGCCAGCCCTTTTCGAGCAGGATCGGAGACCCCATGCTCGTGGCATCGAAGACGGGCCCTGCGGGGGCAGCGGGCGATGTGGGAGCTTTGCGCGCGGATGTGCCGGGAGAAGGATGGGATTTCACCACGGTTAATGAAGGATTCCGAGGCGTGCGGGCCGGACGGGACCCGGACCAGGCAACTCCGCTGACGGCCATCAAAATTAACAACAGGATTGTACGGCGCAAAGCCCCTCCGTGATTCCGATTCCGCGTGCACTCCACTCTAAATCAGACGGTTGCAGCCTCCAAGAGAGACGAACCATGACCCGAGCAAATCCAATGCACTCCCCAGCTAGCGGAGGTTTCGTGACGTGGCTGAAATATTTCTGCTCCGTGTTGCCAAATAGACGGATACTAGAGTCTAAATATAGTGCGGGAGTCCGCTGTAAGGGCAAAAGAGTGGGCGCCGGAGGTAGAGTCATGCGGGGATTTTCAAAGGCTTTGAGTGTATTGCCGTTGACAGGGCTTGCGCTCTCGCTGGCGCTGGCTACGGGTCTCTCGGCGCAATCCTCGGGCACGGGTGCGTCTTCAGCGAACACAACTTCTGCGCAGCAGCCCGCGGCGACTCCACAGCAGCCCGCAGCGACTCCGCAGCAGCCCGCGGCGACTCCGCAACAGCCTGCGGCGACTCCACAGCAGCCCGCAGCGACTCCGCAACAGCCTGCGGCGACCTCTGGCGGTGGCGCCGCTCCGGCGAGCTCAACAACCGCTCCGGAGGCTAAGCCGGCTCCGGGAACCACTCCTGTGAGCGGCGATATCCCACCGTCCGCTACCACAACGAATGCGCAGGCGAGCGCCAACTCCGCGCAGTCCACGAACGACAAGAAGGACAAAAAGAACAAGAAGGATAAGAAGTCTGCGCCCGGAACGACGGCGGTAAAGGGCGACACCGCTCCCAAGAATTTCGATCCGAACAAGGTGGTTCCGGTCGGCGGCGAATTGATCAAGGTCAAGAAGGGCAGCATCGAGGACGTGAACGCCGTGGGCAGCCGTAACATCGGCGGACGCGGATTGGGGAACTGGTATTCCACCGATTCCGAGATCAAGATGGGCAAGCAGTATGCCGATCAGATCGAAAAGACCACGCACTTTATCACCGATCCGGTGGTGGACGAATACGTGAACCGCATGGGGCAAAATATCGTAAAGAACTCCGACTGCAAGGTGCCGTTCACAATCAAGGTCGTCGATACGGATGAAATTAACGCCTTCGCTCTGCCGGGTGGCTTTTTCTACGTCAATTCCGGATTGATTCTGGCAGCCGACGAAGAGGCCGAACTGGCTGGAGTGATGGCTCACGAGATTGCCCATGTATGCGCTCATCACGCGGCCCGCGAAATGACGCGAATGAATTACGCGCAAATAGGCACTATTCCGCTCATCATGATGACCGGGTACAGCTGGACGGGCTACGCTATTTACGAGGCGTCGTCGCTTGCCATCCCCGTCGCATTCCTGAAGTTCTCGCGAGATTTCGAAGCACAGGCAGACTTTCTTGGTGTGCAATACCTTTACAAGGCGGGTTATGATCCGCAGGCGTTCATCGACTTTTTCGAGAAGATTGAGGCCCTGGAGAAGCGCAAGCCGGGTCTTGTCTCCAAAATATTTGCCGACCATCCTCAGACACCGGACCGCATCGTAGCCACCCAGGAAGAAATCGAGCATATCCTGCCGCCGAAGAGCGAGTACCTGGTGACGACCTCGGAGTTTAACGACGTGAAGGCGCGGCTGGCGCGGATTGAAAATAAGCGCCGTCTCATGCAGACGAGAAATCCGCAAAAGCCGTCACTGCGCCGTGCCAGCACGTCGCCGGATGGAAGCCAGAATGGGCAGGACAGTTCGAATCAGGACGGCTCGAATTCGACTGACAGGCCCACGCTCCAGCGCCGCGACGAGCAGAATTAGCCCAGCTTTGACTTCCATCCGGGGATTTGGAAGCGCGCAACGGGCGCATCCGGCACCATTTAACCAAACAGCTCAAGCGCTTGGGGTGGAGCGAGTGTCTGGCCCAACAGAGTGGGCTCAGGGTAGCCTTTGTTGCGGTTGCTCCCCGGATCTGAGTAGGGAAAACCTGTGATTTTCCTGTAATTTCCGGAAAAATCCTTGAATTGACGGATGAATTCGCGTTATATACAGGATTACCGGCAGCGCTGCCGGGATTTGCGCGGAGTCTTTATTCTCCTCCCGGAGGCAATTATGCGAAACGCCGCAGCCCGTTCTAACCTGCTCGTCCCCGAAGTACGCGAGGTCATGGATATTCGCCAAGCCTCCGACTACCTGGGCATTTCTCCCGATACGCTCTACAAGTACGCCTCCGAGGGTTTCGTTCCCGCCTTCAAGCTGGGCAACCGCTGGCGCTTCAAGCGCTCCCGGCTCGACGAGTGGATGGACCGCCAATCGGATCTCCAGGCTACGGGCGTCGAAGCCGACCCGCACGCGAAAAAGCCGGTCAGGCCGGCGATGTAAAAACGGGAATCAGGGAGCAGTTGTAAAGATCTGGGCGGTCCTGGACTTATCCCGTGTGGGGGACAACGGTGAAGCGCGGCCTTCGCCGTCGAAGAGGTCAAGAGCGCCTCGCCGGTATCAAAGCCTGTGCGGCCCACTGAAACCTGACACGATACCGAATGCCGCAGAACCGCCCTGCCATGATATACCTGAGCGGGTGGACCATTTCCGCCGTATCGGTCAATTGCGCCGCCGGATGACGAGGGCTGCGCTTCCGGGCCTGCTCGTTACCCATCTCGCCGATGTCCGCTATCTTTGTGGGTTTAGTGGCTCCAGCGCCGCGCTGGCGGTCACCCGCAGGCAAGTCCGGCTGTTCACGGATGGCCGTTATGCGGCTCAGGCGGCGCAGGAGGTGCAGGGCGCCCGCGTAGAGATCGTCTCCAATTCCCCGTCGGTCTCCGCCGTCGAGTGGCTTGCCGCGCAACCCGGTGTTGCACTTGCCGCTTTTGACCCGGCCTTTACCACCGTCGCCGAACTGGCGCGCTGGAGGGCCGCATTGCCCGCCCACTTGCGCCGCACCTTTCTTTCCGCTCTTGCCGGACCCATGGTTGAGCCGCTGAGGACCATCAAGGATGAGGATGAGCTTGCGGTGATGATTGAGGCTGCGCTGGTCGGCTGCAAGCTCTTTGACCAGATTCTGGGCACGATACGCCCCGGAATGAGAGAGGTCGAAGTGGCCGCCGAACTGGAGCACCAGGCCCGCCTGCTGGGTGCTGAAGGAATGTCGTTTGATACGATCGTCGCCTCGGGCTTACGATCGGCATTTCCCCACGGAAGGGCAACGGAGGCTCCGCTGCCCGGAAAGGGCTTCCTGACCCTCGACTTCGGTGTTATTCTCAAAGGTTATTGCTCAGACATGACACGTACGGTATATCTGGGGAGGCCAAAGCCAAAGGAACGTAGCGCATACAACGCGGTGCTCGAGGCACAGGAGGCGGCGGTGGCCGCAGTGAGTTCGGGCGTAAGCTGCGCGGAAGTGGATGAGGCAGCTCGCAGCGTACTGCGGAGGGAGGGCTTGGCGGAGGCATTTTCCCACTCAACCGGACACGGGGTCGGCCTCGAGATTCACGAGCAGCCGCGCGTCGGGTCCGGACAGACAGCCCGGCTGCTTCCCGGCATGGTTGTCACCATCGAGCCGGGCATCTATCTGGCCGGTCAGTTTGGCATTCGCATCGAGGATATGGTTGCTGTGACTCGAAATGGAGGCCAGGTTCTTACACCTGCGCCTAAAGCTCTTATTGAACTTTAAGCCACACCATCCCACCTGCACATGTGAGAGAGTTAAGGAACGAATGAAACCACAAGATATCGCGGATCTGAAACAACTGATTGAGTTTCTGAAGGAGCACCAGATTGCCGAGTTCGATTTGGACCGCGGCGACCTGAAAATCCGCCTCAAATTCAACCAGCAGGCAGCCTCACCGCCTGGGCTGGGAGATCTGGCCCGTCTGATTGCCTTTGCGCCTCCGGCTGTTCCCCAGGTGGCGGCGGCTGCGCAGACTGCTGCGCAGGGGGTGCCTCCGGCCGCTCCGGCTGAGGATCCTGACGCGGGATTGCACATTGTCAAGTCGCCCATCGTCGGCACATTTTACGGGTCGCCTTCTCCCGGTGCCTCGGCGTTTGTCTCTCCGGGAGATCGCGTGGAAAAGGGCCAGGTGCTTTGCATCATCGAAGCCATGAAGCTGATGAACGAGATTGAAGCCGACGCTTCCGGGGAAGTCATCAAGTGCCTGGTTTCCAACGGCCAGCCCATCGAGTTTGGGCAGCCCCTGTTTTCAATGCGACTGGCGTAGCTGGTTGAGTGGTGCTGGCGGAGTTAGCCGATCCTTACCGGGGTGAGGTTCATTGCCGCACCTGATAGGCGTGAGGTTGAAATGATCGGTGGCTGTACATCTCACTTTTCCTCACGCCGCTGGCTCCGCTAAACCCGCTAGCTCCGCTCCAAAGGGTATTGCATGTTTCGTAAGGTACTGGTTGCCAATCGTGGCGAAATTGCGTTGCGCGTCCTAAACGCCTGCCGGGAACTCGGCATTCGGACGGTCGCTGTCTATAGCGAAGCTGACCGCAATTCGCTGCATGTCCGCTTTGCCGATGAGGCTATCTGCATCGGCCCGCCACGGCCTGCGGACAGCTATCTCAACGTGCCATCGGTGATCTCCGCCGCGGAGATCGCCGACGTGGACGCGATTCATCCCGGCTACGGCCTGCTGAGTGAAAACGCCAATTTCGCTGAAGTCTGCCGCGCCTCCAACATCAAATTCATCGGTCCTCCGCCGGAGGTGACGCGCCTGATGGGGGAAAAGGAAAAAGCGCGCCAGGCGATGAAGCGGGCCAAAGTACCCATTCTGCCCGGCTCTGACGGCATTCTGGCGACGGCCGAGGAGGCGCAGGAGGCGGCGGCAAAGATTGGGTATCCAGTCATCCTCAAAGCTAAAGCCGGTGGCGGCGGGCGCGGCATGAGAATCGTGCGCAAGCCGGACGATTTGCCCAATCTCTTCCATGCGGCCAATGCCGAGGCGGCCGGAGCCTTTGGAAACGGCGAGCTGTATATGGAGAAGTTTGTCGAGCGGCCCCGCCACATCGAGTTCCAGGTGCTGGCCGACGAGCACGGCAATGTTGTCTCGCTCTTTGAACGCGAGTGCTCGATCCAGCGCCGCCATCAGAAGCTGATTGAAGAGGCCCCGTCTCTGCAGGTGACGCCCCAGCTTCGCGAGGAAATCGGACAGACTTTGTGCCGCTGCCTTACCGAGATCGGCTACCAGAATGCTGGAACAGTCGAATTTCTCATGGACGCCGACCGCCGTCTCTACTTTATCGAGATGAATACCCGCATTCAGGTGGAGCATCCGGTCACGGAGGCAATTACCGGTGTCGATATGGTGAAGGCGCAGCTGCGCATTGCCGCGGGCGAGAAGCTGGACACAATTCTGCCGCCGAAGCTCGAGATTCGCGGCCACGCCATCGAGTGCCGCATCAACGCCGAGCATCCGCAGCGATTCACACCGTCCGCAGGCAAGATCACCGCCTTCAACGTGCCCGGCGGCAATGGCGTGCGCGTGGATACGGCCCAATACGCCGAAGGTGTGGTGCCGCCCTACTACGACTCGCTGGTCGCCAAGCTCATCGTCCACGGAGCCGATCGCAAAGAGGCCATGGCTCGTATGAGCCGCGCCCTTGACCAGTTCATTGTGCAGGGTATTGATACGTCGATCCAGCTTCACCAGGCGATCTTCCAGAATCCGGCCTTCCAGGCCGGAGAGTTCGACACCGGATTCATGGAGCGCTTTTTGGGGAAGAAACCCGAATAGGCATCTGTCGCTGGTTCTCATTGGAGATTGAGTGGCTGGCCGCGGGGCCCGGGGGAGGGCAATGAATCGATCGGGGCGACTTTGGGGCGTGGCCGCAGCCGCGCTTTGGTGCTGCGGATTGTGCGCGGCGCAGCAGACGGTGGGATGGCCCGCCTACGGCGGCGGCCGGAGCGGTGATCACTACTCCCGCCTTGCCCAGATCAACCGCGCCAATGTGAACAGGCTCAAGGTCGCATGGACTTTCGATACCGGTGAAAAGGGTAATCTTCAGGACAATCCACTTATCGTCGGCCGCACGCTCTACGCCTACACACATAGCCAAAAGGTCATCGCGCTCGACGCGGCCACCGGCCGGCTCAGGTGGAAATTTGATTCAGCGGTTCGCGGCACGCAGCCCATACGGGGTCTTGCCTACTGGAGCGACGGAAAAGACGAGCGCATCTTCGCCGGCGTGATGAGCTTCCTCTACTGCCTGGATGCCCGCACCGGCAAGCCTGTCGAATCGTTTGGCGAGCATGGCCGCATTGACTTGCGGAAGAATCTGCGCGGCGACTACAAGCTCCAATCGGTCGCGCTGACCACCCCCGGCATCATTTACAAGGATCTCATCATTGTCGGCGGGCGCAATCCGGAGTCGCATCCGGCACCCCCGGGCGACATACGCGCCTTCGACGTGCGTACCGGCGCGCTGCGCTGGACCTTCCGTACCATTCCGCATCCCGGCGAGCCCGGGTACGACACATGGCCTCCGAATGCCTGGAAGACCGCGGGATCTGCGAATAACTGGGCCGGGATGTCACTGGATGCCAAGCGCGGCATCGTCTATGTCCCCACGGGCTCGGCGGTCATGGACTTCTACGGCGGCGATCGCGTTGGCAACGATCTCTACGCGGATACGCTGCTGGCCCTCGATGCCGGGACTGGCAAGCTCCTCTGGTACTTCCAGGGCGTGCATCACGATTTGTGGGATCGCGATTTTCCGGCGCCGCCGGCCTTGTTCACCATCGAGCGCAACGGCAAGACGGTCGAGGCGCTGGCGCAGATCACCAAGCAGGCTTACGTCTACGTCTTCGACCGTCTCACCGGTCAGTCGCTCTTTCCCATTCACGAGCTACCGTATCCGGCCAGTACGGTTCCGGGTGAAGTCACCTCTCCGACCCAGCCCAAACCGGATGCGCCGGCACCCTTCGCACGTCAGGTGCTGACGGAGTCGATGCTCACCAATCGCACTCCGCAGGCGCATGCCTGGGCGGTCAAGGAATTCCACACCTTTCGCAGCGGTGGCCAGTTCATTCCCTTTGCCGTTGAGAAGCAGACGGTCGTTTTCCCTGGCTTCGACGGCGGCGGCGAATGGAGCGGACCGGCCATCGATCCTACCACGGATGTGCTCTACGTTGGCTCGACGGAGATGGCCTGGACCGGCGGCCTGGTTCCGGCGGCGCAGCAGGCCAGCATTGGCCAGGAAATCTATGAGAGCCATTGCGCCATCTGCCACGGCATCAACCTTGCCGGAAGCCCGCCCACGTTCCCGTCGCTGGTCGGCGTGATGAACCGGCTGACGCCGGAGCAGGTTCGCGACACGATTCACCAAGGCAAGGGCCGCATGCCTGCCTTTCTGAGTATCGATGCCGCCCAGCTCAACGGGCTGATTGCTTATCTCCGCAGCGGACGCGACGCATCTTCCAGCGACGCGAAGAAGGAGATGAGCGCGGCCCATCAATCGCGCACAACGGCGGCTCCGCTGAACCGGTACGTCTTTACCGGCTACCGCAAATTCCTCGATCCCGACGGCTACCCGGCCATCACGCCGCCGTGGGGCACGCTCAACGCCATCGACCTGAAGTCCGGCAAATATCTCTGGAAGATTCCGCTCGGCGAGTATCCCGCGCTGGTCAAGCAGGGAATCCGCAACACCGGCTCGGAGCTGTATGGCGGGCCGATCGTCACCGCCGGCGGCCTGGTCTTCATCGGAGCCACCGTCTACGACCGCAAATTCCACGTCTTCGACAGCTCGACGGGCAAGCTGCTTTGGGAGACCACCCTGCCCTATGCCGGCATCGCCACGCCTTCCACCTACATGGTGAATGGCAGACAGTATGTGGTGATCGCCGCCAGCGGCGGCCGCGACCCCCACGGACCCGTTGGCGGCGAATATATCGCTTTCGCGCTGCCGAGGTGAAACAGGGCGCTGGGGTGCTGCTCGGCTGAAGGCGAAATCGTCGCAGAAATCCACAAGGAATTTATCGCTTGTT
>JAJZVZ010000128.1 GCA_021846945.1 Acidobacteriota bacterium
CGATTTTCTTTTCGCTATCGAAGATCTGAATTTCCGTGGAGATTCGTGGCGTATTTATATCCGTACTCTCCATCCGCGCCACCCAGCCATAGGGCGTGCGTGACACGGATACCAGACGACCACCCCTTGCTGGATGGATACGCAACGTGGGCTTCGGAGATATCACCCGATAGTCAAGGAGCCTGTTTGGTTCCCTGTTGCCCCCGGTGACATACAAATATTGACCGAACCTATAGGGGCTTTGCCGGTCGACTAGTTCTCGCTTCAACTGCTTATCGTAGATGCTGAGTACGGCGCCGGACGCTGGCTCGAGTTCGACCCGATAGTATGGGCTCTCCAGCGTCAGCATTTGGGCAACGGTGGCAGGGAGCACTGCCCCCTTTGTGTGCCTTAGCTGGAAGGTCTTGTACCCAACTGCGGGGACGTTTTCCGCAACAAAACGAACATGCTGAAAATCTTTTCCTCCGCCGAGAATCTCAACGGGCACCACCCTTCCGGTAGTTGTATCAACGATCTCGTGGCCTTTGGGGAGGTCAAACGAGACCAGCCCGTCTCGGGCCCAATTCAGGGTATTGAAGACAATCAGGCTGCCGCGGCCCGTTGAGATTGAATCCGCCAGACTCGCCATGCTGTTGCGAGTTACGAACTCCGTGAGTGCATGTGCCTTCATTGCATACAGGTTCTTCACCTCTAATTGCTGTACGGCCTCTGCGCTGGTTGGGTCGCTGATGCTGTTGCTGGAATCCCAGGTGTGCTCATCCATCAGAACCATATCGTTCCACATCCGATCCAGGCCGACCTTTTCCTCGGCAAGCTTTGGATCGACCAGCGAAGTGAGCGTCGATAACTTTTCCGCCGACGGTCCGCGGGCTTCGTTGTCGCGCTCCATAGCCGCATAATATGCGTCCGAAGCAATGCCATCCTCCCAATACGGGCCTCCGTCCCCACTGACGGTTGGCGTCTCCTTGCCAAACTGCTGAGCTATGTTTTCAAGAGCTTCGTGAAACCCTGAATACTTGAATCTTGGATAAGCATACTCGCTGTTCCAGCGCTGCGCCAACTCTGCTTGCTGCGGGAACAAGTCGGTATTTTCCGGCTGAGTGCCAAACAGGATCGTCGCATCAGCATGATAACTGGGATGCTCGTACATCTGAAGGAATAACGGAAGGGTTTCTCGAACTGCTGAGAGTAATGGCGGCAGGCCGAAGAAATGCATTGTCTGCGAATAGCCTCGCGAGTACCACAACAGAACCTTCTTTCCGTCCGGACCTTCCCACCAAAACGGGGAGTCTTCGTCCAGGTGCCCTTGCGGCAGTACAGGCGCACGAGCGTTATGGTAATTAGCTCCCGCGAGGAAATACTTGATTCCAGCCGCCGCCAGGATCGAGGCGTAGGACCACGAGTAGGATGGGACGTCCGTAATGTTGGCATAGTTGAATGGCGTTCCGTGCTCACGGCTGAAGTTCGCACTTGCATAGAGTGACCGGATGAGCGTCTCAGCAGTCGGGAAGCCGGTGAGCAAATTGGCGTATTGTGCAGGAACAAATAATTGCTTCTTCTGTATGGCCGTGATTGCACGCTGCTGTTCCGCGAGGGTGCGGGTTTTCATGAACTGCGCCAGATCCCATTCGCCATCCAGGCTGAAACGGAAGTCGGGGTGCTGTGCAGTCATGCTCATGGCTTCGTCGATGACCCGGCTCTGGACCGCTGCTACTTTGGCTTGGTAGTCCGAATACCCGACGTCCAGATGAATATGCGGAACCAGAAACAAGGTCCACTTCTTCTTGGGATTTAGGACTTCTTCGGTATGCAGCGTCTCGCCTGCCATATTCCAGGAAAGCTGCGCCTCGCTATGCTTTGGAAACTCAGGAACAGAGAAGATCGCTTCTTCGTCTCCGAAATCCTCGTCCTCCTCCAGCTTCTTGACATAGTGCTTTCCGTCAAGCGTCAGTTCCACGCTACTGCCTTGCCTGATGGGAGCATCATGGTGGAGAGTGATGTCCACGGACTCTTCGAGACCGTCTTTCCGACGACGGTAGAAAATGGTAGGCACGATCTGCGCCGCTGATTCCCACGCGGTGACTCCCGTCATATCGCCATCGAGCTCAATGGCGTCATAGATCAGGCTTGCATCATGCACCTCTCTGTCAGCTTGCTCGACTCCCTGCAGGGAGATTTCGTTCCTCCCTGGGTGCAGATATCCCCCGGGAAAGGTGAACGTAACATCCGCATGAGAATGGGCAGGGTCGAAAGATCCCGCCATAGCGCCTGTTCTGGCATCTAGTTTCGGCTGCAAAAGGAACGTCCCATGCTTGTCATTGATAGACACTCTCAGCGCCGGCACGCTGGCAGTCTCAATCAGCAGCGCAACATGCAACGTGTACGCCGGTAAAGGGACATTCGTCAGAGCAAATGTAATTGTTCTCGGTGCGGTGGCGTCGTTCGGCGTCTCTTTGCCCAAGAGCCCCCTCAGGACAGCCGGCTGTACGGCGTACCAATCGCTTGCCGGGTTGCTCTCACCCACAATAAAGTCAACTTGCCGGCTGGGCTGTCCCGAAGCGAACTCCTCCGACGACCTGTCAAAACTCCCAATCTGAAAGACTTTTCTGGCAGCATGGCCCTCTTTGAGGCCAAGCTGCGCGATAGCCTTTGGCATGCACAGATTCGCCCCAATCACAGCCGTCCCGAGAGCTGCAACAACTCTTAGGCCATACACCGGCAGCCGGGAGTGCTCCCTCCCGATCTTTCCATTTGCGACATTTCTCTTCTCGCTTAGTCCACCAATTAGCACTCGACTCTCCAACAACCTCAGAGCCGTTTCTTCGGCCCTTGAGGCCCGGGGACACGCTCCGCGCAATCTTGTCACCACTCTTCGAAGCCTTCGCCCGCTGTCAGAGCTGCTTTGCCCAAATGCACCTGAAGGAAGCATCTCAACCCCCCTTCCCAACTTGTCGGCCCTCAGGCCATCTTCGCTCGCCAGCCTTACCTTTACCTTCAGATCCTCTCAATATCTCCTCCCGAACCCTAGCTCAGCGTCTATTACCACGACTCACACTCAGGATCCGCTATGAAGCCTGGCGAATCCGCCCGCGGGCCTTTCCCAAACACTCTGCGCGCCATCCAACTACACTCCTCTTCCCGGCCATCCAGCCCCCTTTCATCTCGTCAGCCGCGTTTCACTACGTTACTGTCTAGTAGGTGTCCTTCATAAGCCACGCATCGACAATATCGAAGGTTCCGCTCGTTCCCGGGCTGATGCTGAATCGCAGAAAGCTCACCTTGGAATCTATGGTTATGGGAACGGTAGTGACTACGAACTCGCTGGAAAGATGAAACGACTCGCCTGCGTTGAACTTACCATTCGACGTAGCTAGAGTCGCGGTGAATGATTGCTCGCCGAGAATTTTGCCGCTGCTGTCGAGCGTGCTGACAGCGAAGCGTACCGTGCAATCATGACCTTCTGAACGTGCCTCCGCGCCGAAGGTATACCGGCCGCTGGTTACATTGGCCGAAACCGGCACGTCCTGATAGAGAACGTTTGCGGAAGAACACTCCGCTGCACAACCAAAAGCGAGGTAGCGAACGTCTTGACCGCCCTGTATGAATCGCGCGTCCAATGGCAGGGTAGAATTCTTAAGGCTCAATTGCATGGCGCTGTCGGGCACGCTAGGCGTCGTATGCTGCCAGTTTGCAAATCCATTGCCGAAATGAAAGTTTTTGAGCAGGTTCATATCGGGCACAGGCCAAGGAACCCGGAGTTCCGGTCTACCAAGAACCCTCACCGCCGACCAGTCTTGGCAGGCGGTCACCGCGAATTGCACACCCCGGTATTTGACATTACCTGTTTGGCCGCAGCGACCGGAGACTTTGGCGGCCGCTTCTCGGGTCTTCGGATCGGTCCTGACCTGTTGTAGTGGCCTCCAGGTCTCCCATCGTGTGGCGCCATACAACTTGCCGAAATAGAAGACTTCCAAATGCCCTTCCGTAATAAAGTTGGGTCTATTCGGAGATCCATGGACAGGGCGGATTGCATCGATTCGTTTGACGGGATTGCCTCCGATGCCGCCAAAGGGATAGGCGTGAAGGAACTCCCACGTCGTCAGCGAGTTCTCGTTATAGGCCGCAGGGCACTTGCCCGGCCAGGACTCGCCATTATGCTCCCAATAATTACCATCGATTGGCATCTTGGCCTCTCCGGACTTGAATTGCGACGAGGCAAGAGCAGAAGCGGGAAAGAAGACCCAGCCGTTGTATGGTTTGCAGTTGGCGCCGAAGAACGTTGTTGAAAAGCCGCCACCATCTTTTGTTTCGCCCACGGAGGCCCATCCGTCGGCTATTCGATAGATATCATAGCCGTCGTGTGGCTCATAACGGTCGTACGGCTCACCGTCGAAAGGATTGATGATTAATATCTCACCGTTCAAAGCTCGCACCGGATAGGAATCATGTTCCTGCTCTCCGTTCGCCAAAGTGACCAACACGTCGTTGGTTTGGTAGTAGCGGCTGCCCGGCGTATTATCGATAAATTGTTGAACCGGCCGGTAACTGCCCGGCAGCCCGGTAGCGCAGTCCGATGTGCAATTGATATAGGATGAAGGCGCAAGATATCCGTTGTACCAAAGGTACGATTTATCGCAGACGCCGCTGCGGCAATCCATAATCGGCTCCTTGTGCTTATAGATCACGAGCGGGTTGGTCCGCCCCCACAGGGTTTGAGAGGTGGGCTGAAGGAGGTCGCTGGCAATGTCGCCGTCCCCGGCCAGATGGAACCCTCCGATCAGTTCGTTAACAAAGCGGCTGGCACTGCCGAAGAACCGCTTTCCACGGCCCACCGGCAGATCCGCGATCCCGTTGAAGCGGATGTACATCGTCCGGCTCGTGCCGTCTTGCTGGTAGAGCGCGTAGTCGGTGAGAGCATGGTATTGCGCCCAGAGCTGCGCGCCGGCTGGGACGTGCGGGGGTGTGCCGCAGCCATGCGGTTTTTGCCCGTGTTCCTCTGTCTTGGCTATGTCCATTGCTCGGTCTCCGAAGAAGATCCCATCGCCACATCTTTCGCAGCCGAAGGGTGTTCCAAGTCTAGCTTATCGCCAAGCTGCGCCTGAAACTCCTTCAGCCGCCGCATAAGCTCGCCTCTGAGGCCGGCCGCCGAAGGGTCCGCGGATAAATCATGCATCTCCCAGGGATCGTCTTCAATGTTGAATACCTGCACACGCTGAATCTGTGGATAGACGATGATCTTGTGCGTTCTTGTCCGCGCCATGCGTTGGAAGTTCTTGTAGTAGCTGAATACCGCGTCGTACACGGGATGGTCCTGGCCGCGGAGCAGCGCCGCAATGCTGGGAAACTCGACCGTCTCAGGGACGGGAACTCCGGCCAGATCGCAGGTCGTAGCGTATAGGTTGTGCTGGTAAACCAACTGATCGCTGCGCCGGCCCGCAGGGATCCCAGGACCGCTCACGATGAGCGGCATTCGAGTGCTGCACTCATACATATTCTGCTTGCCCATCAGGCCGTGTTCACCCACCGCCAGCCCATGGTCGGCGGTTAGAATCACATACGTGTTAGCGGCTTTGCCCGATCGCTGCAATGCATCCAGAACCCGCCCTATCTGGTGGTCCGTGTAGGTAATCAGCGCATAATACTCACGACGCTGCAACTGCACGTCCGCCGGCGTCCGCGGAAACGGCGCAAGCAGCTCATCGCGAATCTTGTCGTCTCCCTGGTCGAATGGATGCTCGGGGAGAAAGTTGGGAGGAACTTCAATCTTATCCTGCGGATACAGGTCTACGAACTCGCGCGGAGCCTGGCGGGGATCGTGCGGAGAGTTGAAGCCCAGATACATGAAGAATGGAGCATCGCGCTTCGCTGCCTTGTTCAACAGATGGTCGATGAAGCAATTCGTATACATCTCGGCTGAGTGCTCAATGCGGTCCGGATTCGCGTTTACCCAGAGGCCCGTATGGATCCAATGGCCCTTCAGAGACTCGTCCCACGGCTGCCATGTATCGCCAGGACGCGGGCGGTCGTAGGCCGCGCCGTTGATCGGCGTTGAAGGCAGCATTCCCGGCCCAATAGGGCCCATCTCCTTGAAGCTACGCTGTAGCACCGTAGGGTCCAGATGCCATTTCCCGCAGATATACGTATCGTATCCAGCGTTTCCAAGGGCCTGTCCCCAGGTGGGTACATGGTCGATCCCGGCTTCGGCATGGAACGCGGTGAGCCCGCTGTTGAGCATGGTACGGCTCGGCAAGCACACGGCCCCGCTCCACGATCCCTGATGGAAGCAGTGCGTAAAGGTGTACCCTGAAGCCACCAGCCGATCGATGTTCGGCGTATGCACCTCGGGATTGTTCAGCGCATGAATTGTGCGAAACATCAGGTCGTCGCAGATGATGAAGAGAAAGTTCGGGCGTTGCCGACCACCTCCCGCAGGCATCTGCGCCGAGGCCATCGATAGCGCCGGAGCCACGCTGCCGGCGGCAATTCCCGATCCCATCCATCCGATAAACCTGCGTCGATTCATGTTCTCTCCTTTCAGCTCAGCCCGCGATTTTCTTACCCACCGCCTGCAATGTGGCCACATCCCCGGGATAAATTGACCCATCGGGCATCAGCCCCGTATTCAACAGCAAATTCGCATTCTCCGCCCGGGCGTCATGGTACATCGCCAGCACCTCTTCGGGGGTGCGGTGCTTGTTGTCGTCACTCTTGTTGTATCCCCACGCACCCGGTTGCAGCGTGTTGCAGATCTCCACATGCTTCTTGCGGTTCTTGTCCCATGCGCTCTTCGCTACGGCCGCCGCATTGGCTCGCCGCTGCGGCGCGATGCTCGCATAATTGGCCACGTGCGTCTCTTGACGCTCAGGGGCGGCGAAGTCCTCGTTGCCGGTTGCTCCCTGCTTGAATGAAACCAGGCAGTTGGGCTGAATGCTCCGAATCAACCTGTAGGTTTCATCCATGGGAAAGAGATCCGGACGCGCGTAGTATCCCATCAACGGATCAAACCAGATGCCCGCCAACGGGCCATACTGCGTGAGCAGCTCGCGAAGCTGGCCGTGAACATACTCGATATAGAGATGCGTATCGGAGTCCTTCCGCCACTTATACTGGGCCGGCTTTACCGCATAGTCCGGACGGAAGAAATCCCATCCGGCGCTGGGGTCGGGGAACCATGGATGATGCCAGTCCGCGCTCATCGAATGGTACAGAAACAGCCCCAATCCTCGCTTGCCGCAGGCCTCGGCCAACTCGTTCACCAGATCGCGATGCGCCGGCGATTCGGCGCTGTTGTACGTGGTGTGCCGCGTGCGGAAGAGGCAGAATCCCTCATGGTGCTTGGAGGTCAGATTCACATATTTCATTCCCGCGTCCAGCGCCACACTGGCAATGTGATTGGCGTCAAACCTGTCGGGCCGGAAGGTGTTTTTGAGCTGCTCGTACCTCTCCAGCGGCACCTTCTTCCGCAGCATCACCCATTCGCCCTGCTCCAACTGGCTGTACAGTCCGTAGTGCATGAACAAGCCGAACTTTGCATTTGCAAACCACTCAATGGGAGGTTGATTGCCCTCGACCGCGGGCTTCCGGCCGCCCTCTGCGCTGCCCGGAACCACTGCCGCTCCAGTCTTCGAAATCGCCAGAAAACTCGGCGCCCCACCCAGAAGCCAAAGTGCCTCCCTTCGATTCAGCAATGCAGTTTCCGTTGCTTTTCTCGGAGTCTCAGGGATCGCCGCACGATCTCTCATCTTTCTCCTTCCCCGGCTTGCCCTGCATAAAGACAGTTCAAAAGTAAAACTTCAACGCCAGTTGGATCTCTCTCTGCGTACTTGCCGTACCTGATATCTGCCCGAACGTGGGGCTGTTCTTTGTTGCATTTGGAACCCCCCACACCGGGGTGTTGGTGGCGTTGAACGCCTCAGCGCGGAACACCAGATACGTCGATTTCGGAGTGTTGAACCTGCGAAAGATCGAGGCATCAAGATCGCGATACCAGTCAGACCGCATCGTATTGCGCCCCACATCGCCGTAGGTATACTCGGCCGGCGCCGCGAAGGCCGCTGTGTTAAACCACTCACCGAGCGTTGGGTTGGCCAGGTTCGGATTGCCTACCAGATCCACACCCTGATAGTTATTCCCTGTATTAGCCTCATCGCCGGAGTAGGAGATGGTGTAGGGTTTCCCCGAAGTCAAGGTCAAGATGCCGTTCAACTCCCACCCGCCAATGATCGCATTGATAAAGCGATTGCCGCCTTGGAATCGTGTCCCTGTGCCAAACGGCAATTGATATAGCACATCCGCCGTGAGCATCTGGGGAAGATTGATGCCTGCCTGGCTGCGGTCGGCAGCCGGATCATAGGGGTTGCGTATAAAGCAGTTCTCGGCCCCAAAGTACCCATCACAGCCTACGTCGATCGTGTGTGACCAAGTGTAATTGATCGTGTACTCCAGACCCGATGACATGTTCTGTTGCAACTGGACTTGCAGTCCATCATAGGCCGCCTCTCCATTGCTCTGCTCGTATTGTGTGGCATTGATGTACGGGTACGGCGCACGATCCTGATACTTGCCAGGGCCGGGAGTTGTGGCCACGTTATAGTAACCGCAACACGGCATGTGCCGGTCGACCGAGCCAACGTAATCCATCCTTACCATGGTATTAGCACCGAGCATCTGTTGAAGCCCAACCGTCCACTGATCAGAGTATGGATTCTTCAGGTAGGGCGCGATAAAGTTGGCGCTTTGAATGAATGGAGAAGCCAGGGGAAGGCTTGATGTTGCTCCCGGCGCCTGGTCAAGCGGATTTTCCGCGGTGGTGGTTACCGTGGTCAGGTTCAGGTCGTTATTGATATCCAATCCAAAGGAAGGCCAAAGTGCTCCCTCGTTCTGTGTCATCTGCATGATCCCAGACCAATCGTCGTAAACCCGGGCATAAGCCAAGTGCGCCACCAGCGTGCGATCGATCTGGTAGGAGAAGCCCAATCGCGGCTGGATATTGTCAATCTCATTGTTGATCAATCGATTACTCGATCCAACTACAACATGGGCAGGCAGTACACCGCCGGGAAGGCACGGTGCGGCTCCCAGAGTGGCGCATGAACCAAGCCCGGCCGATGCCGCCGTCAAGATATAGGTACCGGTTCGGAAATCCAACGCCCCGGTAATATTGGACTTCGTGGAAACAGCGGCCAGTATCGGCATAATGTCCCAGTCATAGCGCAAGCCAATGTTCATGGTTAGCTTGGGCGTAACTTTCCACTGGTCGCCGGCGTAGACCGCGTTTACCCAACCGTTCTTGGGAACCTTGAGGTTGTTCCTCCGCTCGCCGGAATTCGGCACTCCAATAAGGAATGAAGCAAGAGCATTGCCGCCCGATGAAGTTTCCAGATCCTCGGTCTGGAACGGCGAGAAGTTCTCGTTATCGTTGGCGTTCAAGACGCTCTCGTCGTTGTGGCTCACCATCGTTCCCAGCGTCCAGAGGTGACGACCCGACAGCTTGGCGAAATTGGCGCTCAACTGGTAAATATTTCCATCGACGTCGTCAAGATAGCTTTGTCCTGGACCTGCGTAACCAGTTACCCCCAAATCCGGGATCTGACAAGCCAACGGCCCTATAAACCCGCATGCAAAGGCAGCGTCATAACCCGTCGCGCTCACGGGTTGCGTAAAGGTTTGGAGCGTGGTGTAGACCTGGTTGACCTGACCGGCGTTGATCTGCAGCGTCGCCGATGAGCCGATCGTATGCACGTAGCCGATCCCCCAGTTGAGTCCATTACTTGTGTCCGTGGACGGATTGTTGACCACGCTTGAGCCAGAATGGGTAGAAAAAAACTGGCTGAAGCGCCCCCAAAGCAAGTTTGACTCATTGAACTGTTGATCGATACGGAACGTATAGTTATGAACGGCGGTAATGGACGGCTGGGTATCCTCGCCGTTATAGAGCAGCGATGGGGTCGTGACTGGAGCGGGATAGATGGCGTTGATCACCGCCTGCATCGTCGGATCAATCTCTGACGACACGTTATTGTTCGGGAAGGGTTGGCGAATGTACTTCCCGGGATTGTTTGGATCCGGAACCGTCGTGTAGGGGTTATAGAGCTGCTGCGTAATCGCGCTAAAGTCCCCGTTCTTTTCCGCATCGGTTGGCACGTCATAAAGGCTTTTTTCGGCGGTGTTGATATTCGTTCCCTCATAGGCGCCAAAGAAGAAGGTGCGATCGCGTCCGTTGTAATGGGGAAGCAACACTGGACCGCCAAGCGTGACGCCGTAAACGCTCTGCTTCAAAGGAGTCTTCTTGTCAATCAGCGGAGTGCTCGCGTCCAATCCGGAGTTGCGGAAGAACTCCCACGCATCGCCATGGAATTGGTTCGTTCCTGACTTCGTCACCACATTCACAATTCCGCCCATGACCCCGCCGAACTGGCTCTGGTCGTTATGGGACTGCACCTTGAACTCCGCAATGTCGTCTACAATCGGTTCCACCGCATATTCACTGAACCAGAACTGCTCATCGACAATTCCGTCCATAAGATAGAGGTTGCTGCGGTTCATCTGCCCATTGATGGACGGAAAGCTGAAGGTTCCCGTAAGAATGGCATTTCCGCCGCCCGACCCCTGGCCCGTATCGGCTCGGCTCGCCCCCGGGGTGAGCGTCAGCAGTTCAGTAAAGTTTCTGCCGTTCAACGGGAGTGCGTCCACCGCGGCTCGGTTGATTACCGTTCCCAAGTCCGACGTGGAGGTCTGTAACTGGGCCGTCTGCGCCGTCACGGTGACCTTCTGCGCCTGCGCGCCCACCTTGAGGGAAAAATTGAGGGTTGCGGTTTGGTTCACCTGCAGCACAAAGGGCGCTAGCGCCGTGGTGGCAAAACCCTGTTTGGCCGCTGTCAGCGTGTAGTGATCGGGAGCTATATCAATAAAGACGTAAGCTCCATCACCGTTTGACGTTGTGCTGCGCTTGGTGCCTGTGGTGGTGCTCTGCAGAGTGATCTCGGCCCCTTCAACCAGCGCCCCTGTCGTATCGGATACCGTGCCGTTGATCGATGCCGTCGACAACTGGGCCCGTACCGGACCGGCAAGCGCCAGGACAGCGACAGCAATCCATGGCATCAAGGAATGGACTCGCCAGACCTTTGTTGTCCGCCCACGGCTTATGACGTTCATCGGATTGTTCATCCTACACCTCCGAAAGTCGTACTGTTGCTCCCGGACGCTCTTCCCACAGAGCGAATCCTGCCGGATGGCGATCTTTCCGGCAATCGAAACATCACCTGCAGATTCTTGAGATGGATACAGGAACAAAATCAGGAGACGCAACGTGAAATGTGAAGAAAAACGGTGGATGACACGGTGTCATAGCTGTAACTCATAGACAAATCAGTTGTCTAGCGATGGCTCGGCGGGGACGGTGAGACCTGGAATTCACGGGCGCCAAGCGCCTTCCGAATGTCCATATCAAATAGGGTTGGCCAAAGAGATTGAACACCGTTTGGCTCTCCGAGTCGTTCATCCAGCCTGCGCCGCCAACCAGAGGCCGCTTAGATGCATTGTTTTGTTATGCTTAGCTCCAAAACGCCTCTTCTGTTATCTTGTTCCGGCAGTTGAGATGGCAGCGCTACGGCAAAGGCAAGCCGCGAGAAGCTGCCATAAGATATCCAATATAATCAACGAGTTAACCGAGATCAAGACCGGTTGCCCCAGGCTGACTTGGACGGTCGAGGGATAGAATACGATTCGTAGGTTGCGTTCCAGCTTGAAGTGGCTCAAGCTTTTACACATCCTTATCTGGAACTCTCCGAGAGCCGGGCTCGCCCGCTATTCCCTCAGGGTTTCCGGATCGTCTCGCACCCTGTCACTGCTACTGCCGCCCCGAGAATACCGGGGAGACTCCCATCTGAATAAGGCTGAAGCAAAATGACGATCAAATCGACCACGGAGAACCGCGCCGACATCGAGACCGACAGCATACGGGCGGAGTTGAAGCGCGTGCTCGCCAGCCAGACGTTCGCCAAATCTCCCCGGCTCACCTCATTGCTGAGTTATATTTGCAAATGCTCCTTAGAAGGGCGGTCAGAGAACCTGACCGAACACCAGATTGGAATCAACGTCTTTCACCGCCCGCCCGGTTACAACTCGGCTGAGGACACAATCGTGCGTGGCACGGTCCGCCACCTACGCGAGAGGCTCGCTCAGTATTATCTCGACGAAGGCAAGGGGAACCCGCTTCAGATCGTGATACCCAAGGGTAACTACCTGGCGCATTTCGAAGTAGCCTCGCCTGCCCCGACCGCGGAAGTGAAACCTGGCCAAAACCGCTCCAAGCCGACTCCGCGAGAGGCGGACACGGCGTCGACGCAATGGCCTCGTTCAGCAAAAGTTACTGTTGCCCTCGTTGCGGTGTTGGCCTTCGCTCTATCGGCTTCCATCTTGCCTGTTTTCCACCGTCAGAGAGTTGCCCCGGTAGAATCGCTCGGTCCTCAGGCGCTGTGGAGAGCGCTCTTCACCCAGGGGCGGATGACCCTGATTGTTCCAGGGGATGCCAGCCTGGATGCATATACGGCTTGGGAGCAGCGCAAGGTGCCGCTCGTCGAATACTCGACCCAGAGCTATCAACATGACGTGACCGTGAGTGTGCCGCCTTCGCACACCGACGTGCCCCTTAGCGTGCGGTCGGTGACGCCCATGGCCGATTTACGCTTGGTTGCAGATTTGGTGCGCGTTCCAGAACATATGGGAATGCCCCAATTGGAAGATTGGACGGAGATCTGCTACGCTCGCGACCTGGTAGCGGCGCAGACCCACAACAACAACCTCATCTTGATCGGCTCTGAAACCTTTGATCCATGGGTCACGCTTTATCAGCCGCAACTGGATTTTTTGGTTCATTGGGATTACCGGACGGACGTCTACACCGTCACGGACCGCGCCCCCAAGCCCGGCGAACCAAAGCAGTATGTCTATGACAGAAAAACGCCTGGACTCTCGGCGTATACTCTCATCGCATTGGCAGATAACACCCAGGGGCAGGGCCGTGTCTTGCTGGTTGAGGGCACCTCGATGGGGTCGATCTACGGTGCGGACAACTTTTTTACATACAGCACGCTATGGCAGCCGGTGATGAGGGCGGTCGTCGATTCCAGTGGAAGGCTGCATAACTTTGAGGCAATTTTGAGCAATGATTTCGTTCGCGGCGGAGTGACCAACACAAAGCTGGTCGCCCTGCACGTACACTGATCGAAGTCCATTTCAAGATG
>JAJZVZ010000129.1 GCA_021846945.1 Acidobacteriota bacterium
CTTTTCTTCCTCTTGGTTTTTTTCGCGCTGGCGCCGCGGGTGTCAGCCCAATCACAGACCGGTACGTTGACCGGCAATGTCGAGGATCCCACCGGGGCAGTTATCCCTGGCGCCAATATCACGCTCACGCGCAATGGCCAGACGTTCAAGGCGACATCCGGCCCGGCGGGGCACTACATCTTCCGGAGTTTGCCGCCCGGAGTGTATTCCGTCTCTGCCACCGAAAGCGGGTTTGCGCCTTTCAGCAATCCCGAAGTCGCGATCGCCGCGGGGCAGGTGAAGGGGATGAACCTGACGATGGCGATTGCCGTGCAACAGCAGCAGGTACAAGTCACCGCCGAATCCGGGCCGACCATCAGCACCAGCCCCGCTAACAACACCAATACCCTGGTGATGAGCGGCAAGGCCCTGAACGCGCTCTCGAACGATCCGACCGAGCTTGCCAACGAGCTGCAGGCGTTGGCCGGCCCTGCCGCGGGTCCCAACGGCGGCCAGATTTTCGTCAACGGATTCACGGGCGGTCAAATTCCGCCCAAGTCGGACATCGAGCGAATTATCGTGAACCGGAACCCGTTTTCCGCACAGTACGACCGGTTGGGCTTCGGACGCATCGAGATTGTGACCAAGCCGGGCACAAACAAATTCACCGGGCAAATTTTCGGCATGGGTAACGACAGCTCCTTCAATACCCTTAACCCCTTCACAGGCGCCATTCCCTCCTACTACAGCTACATGCTCGACGGAGCAGTGGGTGGCCCGATCTCGAAGAATGCGTCGTTTTTTCTAGCCGCCCAGCAGCGCAACACCCAAAATGACAACATTTACACGACGCTTACGGGGGTACTTGACCCAAAGACAAACACCTACGTGCAGGGCTCGGAGGTGGGTGGCCTGTTCAGCCCGGCGGCGCGCACCAACATCATTCCGCGCATTGACCTGCAACTGGGACAGAACAATACGCTCAGCTTGCTTTATGAGTTTTACCGGGTCAGCCAGAGCGGCAATTTGACTGGTTCCACGAGCCTGCCGAGCCAGGCTTTCAACAGCGATGTGATCGATCACATCTTTCAGGTCGACGATACTCAGATCATCAGCAATAACCTCGTGAACGAAACCCGCATCGAGTTCCGGCACAGGATCAGCACGCAAACGCCGGCGAGCACGGCGCCGTCGTTCAGCGTGCCCACGGATTTTGTGGGTGGAGGCGTTTTAAGCCAGCAGTTTTCCCAGCGTGCCAATCACTATGAGCTGCAAAACTTCACTACGCTGACCGCGGCCAGCCACACCATCGAATTCGGCGCCTGGCTGCGCGACAACAGCGAATCCATGCTCACCAATGCCGACTTCAATGGCAACTTCAACTTCGAGTCCCTGGAGAGTTACCTGGATACGGTGAACGGCCTTGCGCAAGGTAAAACCGTTGCGCAGATTGCCGCGGCGTGTCCCTCTGGCCAGGTCTGCACGCCCATCAAGCTGACCTACACCACAGGCCCTGAGAAGTTTCAAGGCAACATCTTTGACGGCGCGCTGTTCTACCAGGACGACTGGAAAGTGAAACCGTATTTCACGTTCTCTTATGGGCTGCGCTTTGAGACGGAAAACCACATCGCCGACCACGCCGACTGGGCGCCGCGATTTGACCTTTCTTACGCGATTGACGGACACAAGAGCGGCGAGCCGCCGAAGACCCTGTTGCAGGCCGGCTTCGGCTTCTTTTATCACCGTCTTCTCATCAACAATCTGATGAATCTCGAACAGTACAATGGCGGGCCCCTCTCGCAGAAACAGACCGTCATCGACAATCCCACGTGCTTCAATTCCACAAGCCTGAACGACATCCACGGCGGCGTGTCCACGTGCGGAACGGGCAGCGCGGCGGCGTCTCAAATCGACACCATCTCGCCGCGCTACCGGTCACCGTACACGGAGATGCTGGCCGTCAGCCTGGAGCGGCGCCTGAGCAAGGCCTCCATGGTCACTCTCACTTATCTGCACGCCAACGGTCTGCACGAGATGGTGACCCGGGACTCGAACGCCTATGAGCCTCTGCCCGGGACCTTCTTCTATAACAGCACCACCGGTCCGCGGCCAGACCCCAACCTGGGTATCGTGGATCAGTATTATACGGAGGGTATCTTCAAGGAAAGCCAGATCATCGTAAACTTCAATACCGCCATTTCGCGGAACTTCAGCATCTTCGGTTTTTACAATTACAACACCGCCCATAGCGACGGCGGCTCCTCCCTCGGAACGAATCCGTCGAATTCATATCACCTGATGCAGGACTACGGACGCTCGATATGGGTTCATCCCCAGTGGATGCTGCTGGCGGGCCAATACGTGGGCCCGTGGGGGATTTCGTTCAACCCATTCCTGATCGCGGAGCAGGGACATCCCTACAACATCACCACCACCACAGACCTCACGGGCGACAACTTTTTCAACAACCGCCCCGCCTACGCAAGCGCTTCGGACTGTCAATCTGCTTCGACGAATTACGTGCAAACGACGTTTGGTTGCCTCAATACCAATCCGCAGGAGGGTGATACGCTCGTCCCCGATGATTTGGGAAATGCTCCCCCGTCGGTAGCCATGAATCTGCGCTTATCCCGTACCTTTGGCGTCGGACCTAAGGAGACGGGGCCAGCTGGCCAGATGCCTCCTGGCGGCGGTGGTGGCGGCGGACATCACCACCATTTCCACCTCGGCGGCCCATTCGGGGGAATGCAGGGGGGGGCCTTCAACGGCACACCCGGCGTCGGGCGCAGGTACCAGCTATCCTTCTCCGTCCATGCCTTGAACATCTTCAACGACATTGACTACGGAACGCCCTCGGGAAGCCTGATTCCCACGCTCAACAAGAACACCGGCCTGAATGCTCCCGATAGCCGTTTTGAGAAGTCCACCAGCCTGAAAGGCGGAATCTTCTCCCAGGGCTCCGCGGCGCGGCGCATCTATCTCCACGCCGAATTTGATTTCTGAGGGCCGTGAGGGAGGACTTGAACCTGGAACGACCCGCCTTTTACGGCACGGCGGATTCCCGCAGGGTTGGCATATTCTGATGTGCCCCTGCAAGAGCTTATCCGTAAACAGGGGGTATCTGGCAGCGTGGATGCCGCAATTAAAGCCGCTTTCCACTCTATGCGCGCCTACTGCGCCATCACCGGGCCGGCCATGCTTTCCCTGCTTTCCGCTACCCGCTGTACAATCCCATTAGGACGCTCGAAGCCGGTTCTGCATCAAGAGCCGTTTTGGTGCGTCTAATTCCCCAGGTGTCTGTTATGAGTCAACAACGCGAAAAGAGCGAAACCCGCAAACTGCCCATGATGCCCATCCGGGACATGGTGATCTTCCCCTATATGATGACCCCCTTTGTGGTGGGTCGCGAGTCCAGCGTTCGCGCTCTTGAGGAAGCACTTACCGGTGACCGCAAGATCTTTCTTGCCACGCAACACGACGCTTCCATTGACGAGCCTCGCGCCAAGGACATCTACCAGGTGGGCGCCATTTGCAACATCGTCCAGAGCGTCAAAATGCCCGACGGCAACATCAAGGTACTCGTCGAGGGCATCGAACGCGCCAAGTCGATCGAGGTGAACGACCGCGACGGCTTCTTTGTGGCCACCGTGCGCACCGGCAAAACCCAGTTCGAGATGACTCCGGCTGTCGAACAGCTCATGCAGCGCGTCACCGGCCTCTTCGAGCAGTACGTCAAGCTGCAGCAGTCGCTCAATTACGAGACGATCATCGCTACGGTGCGCATGGATGAACCGGCCAAGCTCTCCGATACCATCGCCGCCAATCTTCAGCTCGGCATCGAGGAGAAGCAGGAGTTGCTGGCCATCTTCGATCCGGCGGCGCGGCTGACGCGCATCGCCGACGTGCTTGATATCGAGATCGAGAAGCTCGACCTCGACCGCAACATCCAGTCGCGCGTAAAGCGGCAGATGGAGCGCGCGCAGAAAGAGTACTACCTCAACGAAAAGATCAAGGCCATCCAGAAGGAGCTGGGGCGCGGCGAAAAGAGTGAATTCGACGAGCTGCGCAAGAAGATTGAGGCTGCGGGCATGACCAAGGACGTGCTCGACAAAGCCCTCCAGGAGCTCAAGAAGCTGGAAGCCATGCCGCCCATGTCGGCCGAGTCAACGGTGAGCCGCAACTACATTGACTGGCTGCTGGCCGTGCCGTGGAAGAAGAAGTCGAAGGAGACGCGCTCCATCGAGTATGCAGAAAAGGTCCTCAACGCGGATCACTATGGCCTGGAGAAGATCAAGGAGCGCATCCTCGAATTTCTCGCCGTGCGGCAGCTTGTGAAGAATCCCAAGGGCTCGATTCTTTGTTTTGTTGGCCCTCCGGGTGTGGGTAAAACTTCTCTCGGGATGTCGATTGCAAAGGCGACCGGGCGCAAATTCGTGCGCCTTTCGTTGGGCGGCGTGCGGGACGAGGCCGAGATTCGCGGTCATCGGCGCACCTATATCGGAGCGATGCCGGGCCAGATCATCCAGCATATGAAGCGGGCCGGCACCAAGAACCCCGTCTTCCTGCTCGATGAAGTGGATAAGATTTCCTCGGATTTCCGCGGCGATCCAGCTTCGGCGCTGCTGGAAGTACTCGATCCCGAACAGAACAGCACCTTCCAGGATCACTATCTGGACGTCGACTACGACCTTTCGCAGGTGCTCTTTGTGGCGACTGCTAACGTGATGCACACCATTCCGGCGGCGCTTCAGGACCGTATGGAGGTGTTGCGCCTGCAGGGTTACACCGAGCAGGAGAAGCTTGAGATCGCCCGCCAGTACCTCGTCAAAAAACAGCGCGAGCAGACTGGATTGAGCGAGAAGAATATCGTCTTCAAGGACGATGCCATTCTTGAGATCATCCGCAGCTACACGCGCGAGGCGGGCGTGCGCAACCTGGAGCGCGAGATCGGCAACGTATGCCGGAAGGTCGCCCGCAAGGTCGTCAAGAGCGGTGCCAAGCACAAGGAAGAGATCACCGCCGCCAACATCAGCGAGTTCCTGGGCGTGGTCAAGTTCCGCGATTCCGAGGTGCATGAGAAGAGCGAAGTGGGCCTGGTGACGGGCCTGGCCTGGACCGAGGTGGGCGGCAGCATCATGTCCACTGAGGTGCAGGTACTCGACGGCAAGGGCAAGCTCACCATTACAGGCCAGCTGGGCGACGTGATGCAGGAGTCGGCGCAGGCCGCGCTCAGCTACATCCGCGGCAAGGCGCAGGTGCTGGGACTCACCCGTGAGTTCTATCGCAATATCGATCTGCATCTGCACGTGCCTGAAGGCGCGATTCCCAAGGACGGCCCCTCGGCCGGCATCACCATGGCCACGGCCCTGGCCAGCGCGCTGGCCAAGATTCCGGTACGGCGCGACATCGCCATGACCGGCGAGATCACGCTGCGCGGCAAGGTGCTGGCGATCGGAGGGTTGAAGGAGAAACTGCTGGCCGCACTACGTGCCGGCATCTTCGAGGCCATTCTCCCTCGCGCCAACGAGAAGGATTTGGCCGAGTTGCCGGACAACATCAAGAACTCCATGAAGCTGCATTTTGTGGATACCATGGACGAAGTACTGGCGCTGGCGCTGGAAGGCCCGCTGCCCGGTTCCGTGCCTCCCGAGGCCGGAGTGCTGGCTGCTGTGCCGTCGGCCGAGGTTCCTGGCAACCTGCCGGTGGCGCAGTAAGGCGATTATTACGCTCTAACCAAGCCCCTTCCCGGCGGGGATGCGATGGGCGGGTATCCTAGACGGGATGCGCTACACAACCCAATTCCTGCTTTCGGCCACGGCGGCGGCGCAGTTTCCGCCGCCGGGTGCGCCAGAGGTCGCCTTTCTGGGGCGGTCGAACGTGGGCAAGTCGAGCCTGCTGAATGCGCTGGTGGGGGAAAGGGCAGCCAGAGTTTCCTCAACGCCGGGGCGAACGCGAGCCATCAACTTTTTCGCGCTGCTAGACAAGAGCGAGCGGCGAAAACTGGTGTTCGCCGACCTGCCCGGCTACGGTTACGCGAAGATATCCAAATCCATCTCGACGGGCTGGCCCAAGTTTATCGAGCCGTACCTGGCGGAACGCGCGGCGTTGGTTCTGTGCGTCTGCCTGGTTGACGCCAACGTCCCCCCGCAGGCGAGTGACAAGCAGTTGCTCGACTGGCTCCGGGCGGAAGACCGCTTTTTCGTTGTAGTGGCGACCAAGGTGGACCGGCTGAGCGGCAACGAACGGGCCCGCAGCCTGACGGCGCTGGAAAAGGCGCTTGAAGTCGATGAGGTTGTGCCGGTATCCGCAAAGACGGGGATCGGGATTCGGGAGCTTTGGGCGCGGATTGAGGCGGCGGGGTGAGTGGCCAGGGATCACGGATCAGGGATCGGTTTGCGCATGCCATCCAGAAGTCTTGAGGCGGCTGTTTCCGTGCAGGCAAGTGACCGCAGCCGCCGCGCCTGCGCGCCCAGGTAGCGCGGCGAAAGGCGCAGCCAGCGGCGGTTGATGTGGTCGGCCGGCGGCAGGGAAGCGAGCAGCAGGGCATCGAAGGCAGCCTCTCGTTGCGCCCAGGCCGGAGGCATCGCAATCACTAGGAATTTCAGGCCGTCAACGTGTGGTTGTTCGTGGACAGGCTGCGCTCCCTGGGCGAAAAAGCTGGCATAATCCGGCGCGGCGGCGGAGGGAGGCAAGGGTGGCAGAAGATCGGGCTGGACACCGCGATCTTGCATCTCTGCCACGATGGCCTCGGAAGCGCAGGTGACGCAGACGGCTACCGGCTGGCGCTTGCGAATCCCGTTCTTGAGGATGCGCAGGGCTTCGTCCAGTGAGTTCACCACAAAATCGATGACGCTGTCGCGCATGGCCTGCCGCGCCTGGGCGGCGTCCGCGGTGGCGGCCAGTGAAGCGGCTCCGGCAATGTTCGCGGCGCGAATCAGGCGGCAGGCGGCGGGGTTTAACTCACCGGCAAAGAGCAGCTTCCCACCCAGCCCCAGCTCGGGATCGAGGCTGCCGGACAAGCCGGCATAGAGGCGGAAAACCGCATCGAGTTCCTCTTCGATTGCGGATGAGGGGATTTCAGGGGAAAGCATCTGCCTGAGTGTAACGCTACCAGCTGGAATAGGGTTGGCCGTTGGAGCCTGTTTCGTCGGAGCCGGAATGGACGTCGTCGATGCCTGGATCGGTCTCATCCAGCGAGTACATGGCGTTGCTGTTGTCCGTGACCCAGGTGTCCGCGCTGTGGGTCATCGGATCCACGGGGATTGCGCGAAGATAGCCGTTCTGTACCAGGTCGTCGAGCGACTGCGGGCCCTTCTGCTTGTCCATGGTGTAGGAATCGATGGCTGAACGCATGATGTGCAGGTCTTCCAGAAGGACGGCTTCGCGGGCGTGCTTGACGGCGCTCACATAGCTGGGAATCGCCAGCGTTGCGAGGATGCCGATGATGGCCATCACCACCATCAGTTCGATCAGTGTAAAGCCTGCGGATTGACTGCGATCATTGGGCACAATGCATTTCCTGAGTTTCCGGATCCCTGCCTCTGGCTTCACTGCGCGGGCTGCGCCTGCCGGGTGAACCGGAAGCTGTTGATTCGGCCGCGGTCAGCCTGGAAACTGCCGGCCCCTGGCCTAAGGCTGCCTTTACCAAGTGGAATACTTGGTGCCGTCCAGGGCTGTTCCCTGGGACTTTGAGTATACGTCGAAAACATTCTGGCCGCCCCAGGAGGTGGAATCGGGATCGTCCTGCATGGAGCGCAGGCCCCAATCCGCCTGTCCGGTCATAGGGTCCACGGGAATGCTGCGCAGGAACTTGAGCTTCTTGCCCTGCACCTCGACCCCGTTGACCAGGGTCTGCAGATCGGGTGGATAGTTCTGGCTATCCACTTTGGTCTGAAAGGCGCCTCTGTCGGCGGCGTCCTTATAGCGGTCGATGGCGTCGCGCATCATCCACAGGTCGCGGCGCAACTCGCGCTCGTTTTCGCGCTTGACCTCGAAGCGCGCAACGGGAATGGCCGCCGAGGCCAGGATGGTGAGAATAGCCACGGTAACGATCAGCTCAACCAGGCTCAGGCCATGCTCGTGTGCGGGGCGCAATCCGGCGGGCCGGGCAATGTCCGTTTCTGTGGCGCTCATCGGCATATCCCCCCTACTTGACGACAATACCGACTTGCGATCCGGTGGCGGCAGACTCCTGTTGCGAGCTGTTGACCGCCGCTGCTCGCGAAATCGTCAGCACGGTTGAGCCTGGAGTCTTCGCCTGAAAACTAAGGACGCAAACGGTACCCGATCCGCTCACCCCTTTGGAACCGGGAGGCCGCGAGGTCACGACGGTGAGGTCGCCCGGACCGTCGTCGCGGTGGACCAGAGCAACGGCCTGTCCGTCCTGCCCCAATAATTGGCCCGCGGAGACGTTGACCAGGGAAAGATGAGCCGGATCGTACTTGAGCTGCAATGGGATTGAGGCGACATCCGTGCCTCCGTTCAGCATGACCGGCACCTGGAAGGTTGAGCCGGCGGCAACCGGGGCCGTGGGCGCGTTGAGCACAAAGCTTAAATTCCCACCACCGGCAGCCGCTGCCTGGCCCGCCGCGCGGGCAACCGCAGCCTGGGCGGCGGGCGTCAGGTTGGCCGGGCTTGCCGCTGCGCGGTTCTGTGCCCGCATCTCAGCCAGCGCTGCGGTGGCAGCGGTGTTTATGCCCTGGCTTGGCACCGTTCCCACCGCCGACTGTGCAGCGCCAGACGCTTGCACAGGGGGAACACCGGCCGACGCCGGAATGCCACTCTGGCTCGCCGCCGAATTCTGATAAGCAACATGCCGCAGATCGATAAATTGGCCGCTGCCGGTATCGATAGGCCGCAGATTGGCGAGATTGAGCTGCTCGGAGCGAACGATGTGAGGAATCACCACAAAGACGATATCGTCGTCCTGCTGCGTATGGTCTTTGGAGCCGAAGAGATACTTGAGGATGGGAATTGCGCTCAATCCCGGGAGACCGTTCCAACTCTGCTGTTCCTGCGTGTTTTGAATGCCGCCGAGGATGCTGACTTCGCCCTCGCTAAGCCGGATTGTCTGGTCGATGGTACGCTGGCTCAGAATGGGTTCGGTGACGCCGCTGATGTTTACTGATCCGCTTTGCGCCGTTACGGCGATGTTGACCTTCAGAGTGACGTCGTGGTCGTAATGGATGGTGGGCGTTACCTCCATGGTGACGCCCACGTCCTGATATTGGAACTGCGTGTTGACCAGCGAGCTGACCACTGCGGTGGCGGCGCCAGTCTGGTAAGAACCGGTAGCGATCGGAATGCGCGAACCAATCTTCATGGTGGCCTTTTGCCCGTCCAGAGCGCGGATCCGCGGACTCTGCAGGACCCTGGTGTCGGTGTTGGTGAGCAACAGGTTGAGCTGGGCGGTTCCGATACTCACGGCAAAGTCGTTGGAATTGGCGTGCGCCAGATTGTAAAGCGTCGGGCTTATTGTCGTTTGGCCAGCGGCTGCCGCTGCCGCAGCAGTACTGCTGTTGTATGGCGGCTGCAGGGTGATGCCGATGCTGTTAGGCCAGGCAATGCCCAGGGTCTGCTCCCAGTTCTTGCTGACCTCCAGGACGGCAATGTCCACCACGACCTCGGGACGGGCCTTGTCCAGGTCGTCAATGAGCTGTTGCGCCAGCAGTAGTTGATCCGGAGTGCCCCGCATCACGATGGCATTCTGGCTGGCTACTCCGTAGACTTTGGCATCGGGCATCACGTTGCGGAGCGCCGTCTGTACGTCGTTAAGGTCGTTCTGCTGCCAGGCGTTGGTCAGGTAGAAGGTCTGCACTGCCTGTTCTTGAAGCTCGGTGCGCTTCATGCGCGTGTCCTGCGCGACGAAGATCGTATTGGATGTGACCGGACGCCAGAATGTGCCGGACAAAGTGCCCAGAATGCGCAGCGCGTCCAGTAGTGACACATTGTTCAGATCCACCTGAATGCGCTTGGAGTTGTAGTCGGGGTCAAAGAGAACGTTGATTCCGGCCGCTTTGCCTACGGCCTGGTAGATGACCTTGGCGTCTTCGGTCATGTGCAGGGTGAGCGGCTCATTGGAAAGCGGTTTGAGCATGGGGGGAGCTGCAATGGCGCCAAGTTCCACTGACTCGCTGGGCGCCTCTGGAAGCGTGCTCTCGGACGGCTGCGGAGCGCCGCCCTGCATCTGCTGGATGCGCGCAATTTCCTGCCGGGCGGCTTCATTGCCGGGGTCGATATCGGCGGCGCGCAGAAACTCCGTCAGCGCGCCCTGCTGGTTGCCCGCCTCGAGCAGCTTGCGCCCCTTGGCCAGATGCTGCAGCGAAGCGGAATTGCGCACCCGGTAAACCGCCGAGCGGTAAGCGAGATCTTCTGGCTTCTTCTTGGCGGCCTTCTCGTAGTCGGCAAGGGCGGTGTCGTAGTCCTGGCGCGCTTCCGCGCTCTGTCCACGTTTGTAGTCCGTCTTGGCCGACTGTCCATAGAGGCTCGCGCTGGAGAGTCCGAGGACGGCCAGCATCGCCATCAGCGCAATTGCAAACGTGATCCTCCGGCGCGGGAATCCCGCTGGGGCCGGAACCGGAGTATGGCGCCTGATCGAACTCGCTGGCATCAAGCCACACTTCATGCTAGGGGTTACGCCATGCACCGGGTCAGGCGTCGTCTCGTGTATGGTCATCGACCCGCATTCTCCGTGGTGCCCCAGCGGGCTGGCCATGCCGCCCAGGACGCAATTTTTAATGGCAATTCTAACGAACAACCGATACTTCATTTTAGCAAAGCCCCGCTATGCCAAGAGGCCGCAAAACCGGCCCGATGCTAGTATGAAGATTCAAGGAAGCTCTTGCATGGCGCGCCAGACCAGCCACACCATCGTTCCCAGGGACGCGCCCGGCGCCAGCAAGCCGGCGCGGCCGCGCGATCCCGTGGCCAGCGGCGAGCGCGACGCGGCCCACAACCGCGCCGCCTCCCATAACTACTTTCTCCTGGAGAGATTTGAAGCGGGAGTGGCCCTGCGCGGGACGGAGGTCAAATCCATCCGCGAGGGCAAGGCCAATCTGAAGGATGCCTACGGCCTCATCAAGGACGGCGAGGCGTTTCTCTTGAATCTGCATATCGGTCCATACTCCCACGGCAACATCGCCAATCACGATGAGACGCGCACCCGCAAGCTGCTTTTGCACCGGGAAGAAGTTCGCAAGCTACAGTCGAAGACGCAGATCAAGGGTCATACGCTCATCCCGACGCGGCTTTACTTTCGCAACGGGCGCGTCAAGTGTGAACTGGCCCTGGCCAAGGGGAAACAGGACTGGGATAAGCGCGAGACCGAGCGGCGGCGCGAGGCTGACCGCGAGGCGCGGGCCGCCATCAACGCGAATAAGCATCGCACGGGACGGTAGATGCAGCTATCAGCTTCTAGCTTCTAGCGGCTAGCCCATCTTGCGGTTTTCAACCGAAACTCGCCCCCGCCTGAAATCTAAATCGAAGGTCATTTATCCACCGGTATCTACCACGCATCCATGCGGTATTTACCGGATAATCTCGACGCGGACATCCAGCGGCAGGCTTTTCCAGGCCCGGTTGGTGGTGTAGACCGTGCCTCCGCGCTGGATGGCAAGGGCCAGACAGGCACGATCGCCGAGCGAGAGGCCGTAGGGTCGAGTCACTGCCGGTAAACCACCAGCAATCTGTGCCTGCTCCTCATCGAAAGGCACAGATTCGCATCCCACCTCGGCAATGTGCCACCAGGCTAAGCTCTTCTCCAATCCGGCAGAGACCAGCCTGGCCTGTACTTCGGCTTGATTTACGGCGCTGACCACGGCCCATGACAGGCTTTCGGAAACCATCTCCGCGCCCGCCTCTCCGCGAATCAGGGCCATCAGGGCAGGGGCGTCGAGAACGACGGTCCTATCCAAGCCACTCCTCCGTCTCCTGGCGAACTTCCTCACGCCGATCCGCAACCAGTTCGTCGGAAAGGCTGCGGTCTGCGGGGATCAGGCGGCGCAAACTCTCCTGAACACGGCGAACGCGCGCGCGCTGCGATTCGATCTTCAGCACGTCCCCCTCGATGCGGAGCAAAAGCGTGTCGCCTGCCCTGAAGTCCATCGCCTCCCGTATTCCCGCAGGGATGACGATACGGCCGTTTTCACTCAGCCGCGTTTTGGCATCAACATCATCTGCGGCAATATCCATAACATGACCTAAATATAATTTATGCCAATTAAATTAAGGATGTCAATATGAATTTAATGACATACATAGAATTATGTCATTCCTTAGGCCGGCTTCCGCGCCCGGCGAAGCCTTAAGACCGATTCCTAAATTGCCGGTCCCGAGTAGCGCCGCTCTCCTGAGCGGCTGTACTGGTGGGGTTCACGCCGCCAGAAGCCCCGGGAAGACCAGGAGGTCGTCGGTCGCCGCGGCGACCCAGTCTGGAGGCATGAGGCTACCGTCCCCCGAATAAGATCTTTCGAAACTTGCCACCACCCCTGCCTAAAGTGAAGAATAAGCACGATGCGTACCCAACTTGTTTTTGCTCCCCTTGCCGAAATTGAGACTGAACTGCTGGTGGCTCTGGCCGCTGATGCTCAAACCGAGAAAACTCCGGATGCGAGGCCCGAGATTGTTTTGCTGACCTCCGATGCCGCGGTTCAGGCTGCTGCCGCGGCGGTGCTGGCGGCCGGCGAGTTCAAGGCAGGCGCAAATGAGACGCTGCTTTTGCACGCCCCGGGTGGCCTGGCCGCGAAACGGCTCCTGCTTGTCGGGCTGGGCAAGCGGGCCAAGGTGACGGTGCACGGCGCGCGGAACGCCGCTGGCACCGCAGTGCGCTTTGCCAAGCCGCGCGGTATTCGCGAGCTCGTTCTGGCAATGCCGGATTCGAATCTGCTGGCGCCCGAGGCCAGCGTGCGCGCTGTTGTGGAAGGCGCATTTGTAGGCGATTTTGACCCTGACACCTACCGCAGCGACCGCAAGGATCAGAGCGTGCAATTCTTCACGGTGGTGGCGCCGGCCGGTTCCGATCAGGGGGCGCTGGAAGCGGCACTCGCCGAGGGCGTGATTGTGGGCGAGAGCCAGAACTTCACGCGGGCGCTGGTCAATGAGCCCGGCAACAAACTCACCCCCACGATCCTGGGTCAGCGCGCCATGCTGATGGCCGGTGAGGTTGACCTTCGTTGCGAAGTGTTCTCCACCGAAG
>JAJZVZ010000130.1 GCA_021846945.1 Acidobacteriota bacterium
ATACCCCTGAAATTTTCAGGGGTATTACGAGGACGCAAGCAATCTTGGCAACAATACCGCTTCGATCTTCAAGTATCAGTTCACCATGACCTACCTGAGGAATCCAGGCATCCCCGGGAATCCCGGCGCCACCACCTGGCAGCCACCTCAGACGAGTTCCAACTATAGTCCAATTTACAAATTTGGGCCTGCCGCCACATATGACAACAATGGTACGTCCAGCAGTGTCCTCAATACGACATACGAGGGTGCGCAATATGACGTTTCTGCCTACAGCAATGTCGCCAGTTTCAGCTCATTAACCTCAATCCAGCTGACCAATACGGACCTGGGCATCGCGCAGTATGATGCCGGCATCCGGTTGCGTCTTTCCGGCGGTTACACGCAATACCTCACGCTGAACTCAAGCTGCAACGAATGGAATCCTCCGCAGTCTGTGAATTTGACACAGGGCGGATTGATCGTCACAGGAAAGATTTATCCGATACCCGCCTCCTCCCCTTGTGAATCCGTGGTTGCCATCGAGAATCCAAGTGATCAGAACGCTCCGATCATCGCGATGTATTTTCCGCAGACGGATCCGGTCAATGCGCAACAGGTAATCGAAACGGACGTGAAAAGTGGCGAGAGCGCCAACCTGGATCGACGAGTGTTTTCCTATATGGGAGCGTCTGCGCATATCTCGAACGTTCTAACCTTGGAAGCAAACGGCATTCCGTATGAAAATCAGTTCACTGAAATCGTTCCAGTCGCCAGGATCAGTGGCCTGCTGGCGCCCAACCATGCCGGTCCAAACATTGACGAAGGAGTACGCTCCGAAATGTTCGTCCTGATCGGCTCGCCCGCGCAGGTTCTGACTTCACTCCAAAACATGAACAAGAACGAAGGATGGAACTGGTAGCTAACACCCTGAAGTTAACGGCAATAGCAGCAAAGTGACCTCGACCGACCGCAAACACAGCGCCACGGAGGCCGCCTCCAGCAACACTCGTAAGCTGCTTCCGGCACGAAACATAAACTGTGCAGCGTGGCAATCCTTGATGGTTAGATTCTTACCGTTCTATTCGTAAACAGAAATACTTCAACATTTCAAGCAGCTTCCAGTAAGTGGATGATGTTAGAGAGCGAGTCATCAGCTTTATGGAAGGCGGTTTCGAGTTTGCTTTTGGGGCGGTGTCAAGGGCGAAATGAAAGGGAACCACTGGGGCGGAGGAAAAGGGAGCCAGTAGGAAGAAAGGTTAAGTTGGGCTTTTCTCCCCCGAAGCGCGTTCGGGCGGGGAGGGTTCAGCGGTCGGAGGGTGGGTTGCCTGGGCAGCGGCCGGGTGACGCGGGTGCTGGAACAACTGATCGATCAACGCGGTCTGCCGGAGAATGTGCGGTCCGACAACGGGCCGGAGTTCACCTCGCGGCGCATGCTGGGCTGGGCCGAGGAACGCAAGATCAACCTTGTGCATATCCAACCGGGGCGCCCGATGCAGAACGGCCACGTGGAAAGCTTCCATGGCCGTCTGCGCGACGAGTGCCTCAATGCCAACTGGTTCCGCACGCTGAACGATGTGCGCCGGACCTTGGATAACTGGCGGCTGGAGTACAACTGCGAGCGTCCGCACAGCTCGCTTGCCTACCGGACTCCTGCCGAGTTCAGCCGCGCACTGGGCTATGGAGATGTGGAAAGCCAAGAAGGCTTCCCACATCTCCACAGCCCCGACTACGACGGCGAGATATACTCGCCCACGACCCCAAACCGAGAAACTCCAGTTATGCCTGGATGAGAAAAACGGGGCAGGTCAAACCCCTCCATCGCCGGTGGAGAATTAGTCCGGCGGCAACGGGTATTGACGGCACTCAATTCGGCCGCCGAGATATTCCACCTCAAGGACCGCATTGACGATCTCGCCTTGGCCGATGTGGTCGAGCGCTGCCTGAAAAAGCTCTCGCTGCCGCAGCGGTGCCAAGTTGGGAATGATGATGACGAGGCCCGCATGGACTGGAGCACGATTGTAGAGCGCGAGGAAATCCGACCGATTGTTGGTCACAAAGGTGTAGTCGCGCTCCAGAATCGTATCCATCAACTGCCAGTCTCTCGCGCCCCCGAGTGCCAGATGGGTCACGTGGTCCGCCGCATGACCGGTGGTCTGGGCCAGCTCGACCAGGGAAGTGTGCAGGCACTCGTCGATGAGGAATTTGGCGGGCAATGGAGTCAGGCTCAGGCCACCGCGCGGCGCTGCCGGGTAATGCGTACTGGCTTCTTCTTTGCCCAGGGGCGTTGCGCCGGGCGGCCACGGCGGGGGAATGCCGCCACGTAGAGCGGGGCCAGTTCCACCTGCTCACGGCGGAGCGCCGGGTATCCGGCGAGGATTTCCTCGACCGTTGCGCCCTCTGTAGCCATCTCCGCCACCAGTTCGACCGGGATGCGCGTGCCCTTGAAGACCGGCGTGCCGCGCATGATCTCCGGGTCTGAGACGACCATCGCTTGTACCTTGCGCAGTCGCTTCAATTCCTGCTCAACTTCCCGGCGTGCATGTTCCACCTCAATCACGAGCGCCGAACCGCCCGCGACAGCGATCGAATGCACTTCCGGTTTGGAAACTACGGCCTGCGCCACTTCGCGCCGTGCCGCAAGCGGCAGCAGCCGCACGCCTTCGGCTTCAAGCCGGAGATAGACGAGCTGCTCCGGCGAGAGGAGTCGCTGCGTTTCACGCCCGCTGCGCATTCTGCGCGGACGGATCAGCCGCACGTCGATGAGCTTCTGGACGGCCTTCAGCGGCAGTTTGGCGACTGCCGATGCCTGAGCCGGGGTATAGGAGTTTTCCGTCATAGACTAATTCTACCCTAAACGGGGATGATTTATTTTAATATTCTCGGTGTCGATGATTTTGTAGCGGTCATTGCATCCAGAATCAACAGCGATCAATAAGAGCTGGGGATGCGTCCGCAAGCTATTCAATCAATACTAGTTATTTCCTCTTGATTTCAACAGGTTTCAATAAATCTTTTGACCTGCCTTGGGAGCAGAGGGTCGGGGGTTCGAATCCCTCCGCCCCGACCATCGTAAGCCATGGATATTTCAAGCGATCTGGCCGGTTCCGGCCACGCATCCGCCTTTTACCGCTACACAGGTGTCGATGATTTTGTAGCGGTCGCTGCCTCGCTGTATTCCCCGCGGATATTCCTCTTGGCAATTCTCCGGAAATCCATGCAGATCGCCGTACGCTAATTCACCGGTGTCGCGCCAATCATCCTCATCATGTTTTCCAGCGTTGAATATAACGCTGCATTTTTCGCAAATTCTCCTTCGAGCGACTTCTGAAAGAACTCGCTGTTGGGATTCGGATCAAAACCAATGTATCCGCGCATCCGCGATGGGGCAACTGTTCGCAGAAGGGCGCGGTAGTAGCAAATGCTTCGTCCGCTGCCGTCCTCGGCGTAGAGCGCTGCCCCTTCGCGTCGCTCGCTCGGTGTCGGCGGGCGGAGAATCATCGTGTAGTCATCGCTCCATACGTTCGCCCAAAGCGGGCCATACCAGATCGGCAGGGGATTTCGATTGGGAATCCAATCTTCTAGTTCTCTAGTACCTTTGAGATTCTTGAGTACTCGGCCGCCCTTGAAAATTTGATTCACCACCGCGATGCTTCCAATGTCATCAACGGAGAGTTCGAGAAGTGCCCATTGCGTGAAACCGCTTATGACTCCAGATTTGAAGCCATTCTCTCGAAGCCACTGATCGGTCCCGTTTGGGTCATCGAGATTGAGCGACGCAAAGGTTGAGGGAATGGGCTTGTTCTTCTTGAATGCCTCACCGCCGAGGTAGAACTCGATCACTTCTTTTCGAGAAACTGCCGATAATAGCTTCATTTGCGATCTCTTCTAAACCATTCACTTCCTGCTGATGGCTCCGACCTACTCAGGCTAATGGCCGGGCGTCCCGGGTCTCGTCCGTCGCGGCAGATGAGACCCGGGAAGGCCGAAATGACGGGCCGGCGCGAATGGTAATCCGGAACGGACGCTGAAGCCCAGACCGGCCTTATTGGCCCTTGGTCGTGACGGCTGCGTTGACCAACTTTTCGAGCGGCCCGAGGATGGCGAAGTCTACCAGCTCATGCGGGTCGACGGCTTGCTTCAGGACGGCGTTTTGCGCGTCCTGCCAGCCGGCGGGCGGGGCTTTGCCGGAGCGAAGAGCACTGATCGCGTCGATGCCCATCTGGCCGAGCTTGGGCCAGGTTGCGATGTGCACCGAAGCCTCCTGAAGCAGCGGGGACCCGGCTTCGAGTTGGTCGAGCGCGGGCGCGGCGTTCATCCAGGAATGGAAGAGCGCGTCAAGTTTGTCCATGTCCGCCGTGTTGCCCTGGAGCGCGCCGTCGACGAGGAGTTGGAATGTATGCTTCAGCGGCGGATCAGGACGGACGGCGTCCACGAGGCGGTTGAAGACGGTGGCCGCCGAAGGGTGCTGCTGACGCATGCGTACAGAGAAGTCAACGGGTTGAAGCGTGGAGGCGAAGAGTGAGAGTGCCTGGTCCTGCTCCGTGCCGGCAAGCTGGCGCAGGCCTCGCTCGGGACCGGAAAGAAGCGGAACTCCCTCGGCATCCAGACGCAATGATTCGACGCCCAGGCGGCGGTACATGTCGTTGACGTCGCGGTCAGAGGCGGGCGACCAGAAGCGCTCGGCCACGGCCGCGGCGCGCGGCCAGATGCGCGAATCGATCGTCTGCGGAATCACGTCCTCGCCCCACATGCAGGCTTCGCCACCGAGGATGAGCCTGGCCTGTTCTGGCGTCAGGCCCGAGTTGGCAGGCAGCGGGTCAGCCAGAAACATATCGGCGGCAGAGTACATGTGGTCAAGATAATAGGGGTGGGACAGGATCGTTCGGTGGCCCTGCTTGGCGGCGTTGATCAGGAACTCGATGCCATGCCAGTTCTGGATGACGGCCTGGCGGGGCAGGTTGGGGCTCAGAATCTCGTCCCAGCCCACCATCTGCTTGTGGTGTTTGGCAAGGATCTTCTGGACCCGCTGGTTGAAGTAGGCCTGCAGCTCCTTGGTGTCCGTCATGTTGTGGGCCTTCATGAAGGCCACGATGGCAGGATTGGAGCGCCATTCCTTGCCGTTGCTCTCGTCGCCGCCGATGTGGATGTACTCGTCGGGGAAGAGTTGGGCCATCTCGCCGAGGAAGCCATCGAGAAAACGGTAGGTCGACTCGCGGATGGGATTCATGGCCGCATCGTGAATGCCGAAGGTTTCCGCAATCACGTAGTAGGGGCCCGGAGCGCTACCCAGTTCGGGATAGCCAACCATCCATGAGGTGGAGTGGCCCGGCATATCAAACTCAGGCACGACGCGGATGCCGCGCGCGGCGGCGTAGGCGATCACGTCGCGCACCTGCTGCTGCGTGTAATACTGCCCGCCGGAGCCAAGCTCCTGCAGCTTGGGATAGACGCGGCTCTCAATGCGGAAGCCCTGATCCTCGGTCAGATGCCAGTGGAGAACGTTGAGCTTGACCGCGGCCATGCCGTCGAGCGTCCGATAGATGACCGGCACGGGCAGGAAGTGACGGCCGGGATCGAGCATGAGGCCACGCCATGGAAAGCGGGGCGCGTCTTCAATGTGCACGGAGGGGAAGACGAAGTGATCGCCCGATGGCTGGACGAGCTGCGACAGCGTCTGCATGCCGTGAAGCGCGCCGATCCATGTCTTCGCGCGCAGTGAGATATGCTGCGGGTCCACGTCCAGCGTGTAGCTCTCGTCGTCGCCAAGCTGCGGCACGGTTTCGTGCGTGGGGGTCAGAACGTCGATGGTGAGCGTAGCGCTTGTTCCCGCGGTCGCGGGCGTCTTCGAGATCGGGACGCCGGTACGCATCCTCAGCCGGTCGATCAGGCGGATCGCTCCCTGGCTCACAAAGGCGCCGCCGTTGGCGTTCAGTGAGTAGGTGAAGGAGTTGTTGATGGCCAGGCTGCCGGGTTTGTTCGCCAGCGTCGTGGGCAGGGGCATGAGCGTGTTTACGAAGTCGCCAGCGGAACCGGCGGAGGCTTGCCTTGCCGAGAGTGGCGCGGCAACCAGAAGCGGAAGAACCAGAGCAGCGCGCAAAGCGAGACGGGCAAAGCGCGCAACGCTTGCGCGCAAAGAGTAGTACCAGCGATCGATCATTCAGTGCTCCAATCCGATTTTGGACTCAGCGTGCGCCAGGATTCAGCAGCTTTACCGCATTTTCACGGTAAATCTTGCGCAGCGTGTCGTCGGGCAGAAAGATTCCGTAGATGTTCCAGCGGCCCTGCCGAGACGCATGGGAAGGATACTCGAAATACTCGTCGGCTGTCTCAAGGAAGCGGAAGTAAAGCCGGTACATCTCGACACTGGGCAGCAGATCGGCTCCGAAGAGAATGCGATCCGCGTATTTGAGAACGAACTCCCGCGCCGTGTAGGGCTGGCGGCCAAGTTCGGAGATGCGCGCGCTGATGTCCACGAAGAGATTGGGATTGCGGTCGAGCAGCGAGGCAACATAGCTCAGATTTTCGCTGCCTTCCGCAAGGTGCGCGCAGACAAATGTAGTCTTCGGGTGCCTGGCGATGACCCGGTCACGCTGCTGGAGCAGCAATGCCTTGGAAACAGGCGAACCGGAAAAGCTCCAATCGGGGTGTGCGGCCAGCTCTTCGTAGCGCTCGTTAAAACGGTCTATAGGCGCGAAAAAGGCGTCGGGATCGGCGGTGTGGAACATGACCGGGATATGCAGTTCGGCGGCCTTGTCAAAAATCGGCGCCAGACGCTCGTCGTCGATGCGAAGCAGAGCGCCGCTCGAATCGCGAATGGTGAGGCCAAGATCCTTCCACAGTTTCAGGCCACAGGCTCCGTGTTCCACCATGCGCTCCAGACGATCAAGACTGATCTGGATGAAATCCTTGCGCTCGACGCCCGCCCAGTCCATCCACGCGATGGAGTGAAAACGACTGGGCGCGGTGCGATGAAAGCGGTCAAAAACTTCCAGGGCCTCCTGGCCCGTCTTCATGGTGATGTTCACGACCTTTTCGATGCCGCACGAATCCATGACGCAGAGAACATCGTTGGGATCACAGGAATCGAGATGATTGTGGTAATCAATGACCGGGAAGCGCGCCTTCTCGATGGAGTGCGCGGGAACCTTCAATTCCGATCGTGGCGCGTAGTCGCTGAGGGGAAGACCAACCTCGGCTTTGGCGCGTACCATGGCGACAAACTTGTCATCCTGGCGTGCATCCGGCGTGGACATGCTCATTCCATTTTCCACTGTTCGTGAGAATTAACCTAGCCGAGGCGAGTGTATCTCAGCAGAATCGCTAATTCAACCGTTTTGTTATCTTTATTATCTTTTGGTATACACTTGGCCCATCGGAGTATCTTTCTTGCATGCCTTGAATGGCTGAAGAGGGGATGGGTTTGTCCGGAGCGCGGGTGTTGCCGGCTGAAGCAGCGTGTGTGTCCGGCGGAGAGGTATTACCTTCTTGATTGGCCCGATGTATTTCCGGCAATTTCTTCCGGGTGAGTGGAAAAGGAGTCTGATGATGGTGCAAGGACCGGTGACGTTGCGATCGACAGCGAAGGCGCTGACCTTCCTATTTCTTTTTTGCGCGATTTGTGGAGGCCGGGCGAATGCCGCCGGGTCGAAGAAAAGCTATAAACTGCGTGACGCACGGATCGCGGCGCGCTTCAAGGTGCTGAATGGCGGTCTGAGGGTGACTGAAGTCGAGGATCTGCAGAACCATGCCAAACTGCAACCGGAAGAGGCCTTCTCGCTGGAGTTCCGCGACGGAACTATTGTTGAGGCATCGCAGATGAGGATCAATTCAGGTCTGGTCGAAAAGCAGATTGTGCCCGTCCCCAATGCCTCGCGCGCAGCTGAGCGTCTGGCGGGACGGGAGCTTTGCGCGGACCTGAGCATGCCGAACAATTCGCTGACGGCGCACTGGTGCGCGATTCTGCGCAACGGCACGAACTATCTGCGCCAGAAGGTGACGCTGAAGGCAGGACCGATGCCGGTGAATATTTCCCAGGTGCGCATGCTTGACTTCAACGCTCCCGGAGCGCAGGTGGTGGGCAAGGTTCCGGGCTCGCCGATTGTGGCCGGCAACTTTTTTATGGGCTTCGAATTTCCGCTTTCGATGAGCGAGGTTAAGGACGGGCGGGCAACGTCGCTTCTTACGCGCATTCTGCCGCTTGAGCCGGGCAACTCGATCACTTATTCGTCCGTCATTGGCGTGACGGCTCCGGGGCAGATGCGCCGTGATTTTCTCGCTTACGTCGAAGAGGAGCGCGCGCATCCGTATCGCACTTTCCTGCACTACAACAGCTGGTACGACCTGGGCGAGGGCGAGCGTTACACAGAGGCGCAGGCGCTGGACCGTGTGCACGCCTTTGGAGAAGAACTGGTGCGCAAACGCGGCGTGACGATGGACTCGTTTCTCTTCGACGATGGCTGGGACAACACGCAATCACTGTGGGGCTTTGACTCGGGGCTGCCGAACGGCTTCACCAAGATTCATGAGGCCGCGAAGCAATACGGATTCGGCATTGGCGTGTGGATGTCGCCCTGGGGCGGATATGCCGAGGCCAAGAAGGAGCGCATCGCCGCCGGTGAGAAGGCGGGCTATGAAACGGTGAAGGGCGGCTTCGCGCTTTCGGCGCCCAAATACTATCACCTTTTCGAATCCACCTGTCTTCAGATGATCACGAAGTACGGCGTGAACCAGTTCAAATTCGACGGTACCGGCAACGCCAGCACGGTATTTCCCGGCAGCATCTTTGACAGCGATTTTTCGGCGATGATTCACCTGATCGGGCGGCTGCGTCAGCAGGAGCCGAACATCTTCATCAACCTGACCACCGGCACGCGGCCTTCGCCGTTCTGGCTGCGCTATGCGGACTCGATCTGGCGCGGCGGTTACGATCACAACTTTGACGGCGTCGGAACCTGGCGGCAAAAGTGGATTACCTATCGCGACGAGGCGACCTATCGCGATATCGTGGTGGGCGGGCCGCTGTATCCGCTCAATTCGCTCATGCTGCACGGGCTCATCTATGCACAGGAGGCGAAGAATCTGAGCACCGATCCGGGGAACGACTTTCCGGATGAGGTGCATGACTACTTTGGCACCGGTACGCAATTGCAGGAGATGTACATCACGCCGTCCCTCCTTTCAAAGAATGATTGGGACGTGCTGGCGGAGTCGGCGCGCTGGTCGCGGGCGAATGCGGCGGTTCTGAAAGACACCCACTGGATCGGTGGCGATCCAGGCAAGCTGGAGGTCTATGGATGGGCGGCGTGGACTCAGTCGAAGGGGATCGTGACGTTGCGCAATCCCTCGGATCACGCGCAGGACTTCACGCTGGACGTGGGCAAGGCCTTTGAGCTGCCGGCTCATGCGGCGCGTGTCTACCGGGCGCACAGCCCCTGGGTAGCGGATGAGGCGCAGGCCGCGCTCACGCTGCGCGCGGGGCAGGCAGAGACGATTCATCTGGCGCCATTCCAGGTATTGACGCTGGATGCCGTGCCGGTGAAGTAAACCTGCTTTCCCATGCTTGCCGCAAAGGGCGCGGCAAGCATGGAGCACCGTCGTTGCAATTGGAACTGGAGTGAGATTGTGTCGAGTGTACTTGAGCAATTGGCTGCCTCATGGCATCAGGGGAAACCTCGGGGCATCTGCTCGATCTGCTCCGCGCACCCATGGGTGCTGGAGGCGGCGATCGAGCAGGCGCTGGAAGACGGATCACATCTGCTGGTCGAGGCGACTTCAAATCAGGTCAATCATCAGGGCGGCTATACCGGGATGCAGCCTGAGGATTTTCGCGGATTGGTGACCGGAATCGCGGAGGCGAAGGGATTCGATGCATCGCGGCTGATTCTTGGCGGCGATCACCTGGGGCCGAATCCGTGGCAGAAACAGCCGGCGGCAGAGGCGATGCGCGAAGCTGTGCGCATGGTGGAGAGCTATGCTCGTGCGGGCTTCAGGAAGATTCACCTGGATGCGAGCATGGCTTGCGGAGATGAGCGTGGACCGCTCAGCGATGAAGTGATTGCCGCGCGCGCCGCGGAGTTGTGCGCGGCGGCAGAGGAGGCGAGCGGAAGCGAGAAGCCGGTTTACGTCATCGGCACCGAGGTTCCGGTTCCCGGCGGCGCAACGGAAGCTCTCGCGCATCTGCAGCCGACAAGCCGCGCAGCGGCGGCCATGACTCTCGACATTCATCGGAAGGTCTTCGCCGAGAAAGGGCTTGGCAATGCATGGCGGCGCGTGATTGCGCTGGTGGTGCAGCCCGGCGTGGAGTTCAATCACGACAGCGTGATCGACTACGACGCTGCGGGAGCCGCGCCTCTGGTTGAATTTCTGAAGGAAGAAAAAGACCTGGTGTATGAGGCGCACTCGACGGACTATCAGCGGCCGGAGTCGTATCGGCATCTGGTGCGCGACGGCTTTGCCATTTTGAAGGTTGGACCGGCGCTTACCTTTGCCATGCGCGAGGCGCTTCAGGCGCTGGCGTTCATCGAGGTGGAGCTTGTTGAGCCGGCAAGAAGTTCGCGGCTGATGAAGGTGCTGGAGAGCGTGATGCTCGCAGAACCGCGCCACTGGGAGCATCATTACACGGGTGATGAGCAGGCCAAGCGCTTGCAGCGGCGCTACAGCTACAGCGACCGCGTGCGTTATTACTGGACCAATCCGCAGGTAAAGGCGGCCGTTGACCGGCTTATCGAGAATCTGCGCGAGCAAGCCATTCCCGAGACGTTGCTGAGCGCATTTCTGCCGGAGCAGTACTCCGCGGTTCGTGCGGGCGCGCTGCGCGCCGATGCGCACGCGATCATCCTTCATCGCATCCGGGCGGTGCTGCGGATCTACGCGCAAGCCTGCAACGCATAGAGCGCGGATGGTGGCGCCAGAAGCTACAGCTCCCAGTGATCCAGCAGCAACATGCGGGGGTAGTAGAGCGCGGCGCGGATTGGCAGAGCGTTTCCGTGCAGGTTGCGCAGCACCTGGGCATACGCCTCGATCTGCGGCGAGAAGAGCGGCCGAAGTTCAGCCAGTGCCGCGGCTGCGTTCAGACCGTCAGCGTGGGTCGTCTTGTAATCCACGATCCACCAGCACTCGGTTCCCTCCGAGCCGGGAGCCAGCCCGGCCTGGAAGACGCGGTCAACGCGCACCGTGCGTAAGTGGCCATTGACGGCGCCGGTCCAGCAGACCTCGCTCGCCGCCTGAGTGTGTGGTGAGAGGATCCATTGGCCGTTCATCTCATTGGACGCATTGAGCGCGTGGCGGAGTGCATCGGCGGCGATGGCGGCAGCCTGAGGCTGGCTTGCGCCAATCGCGCGCGCTTCAGCGGCGATGCAAGGTTCAAGCTGCCGCAACGCGGCGCGCGCCGCATCCCAATCGCGGCTTGTGCGCAGACGGGCCAGCTCTTCGAGCAGCGCATGAACAGCCGTGCCTAACGCGCGCGAAAGCAGGCCACCTTCGTGGCGTGCGTAAAGACGCGCCGAATCATTTCCGGCGATGGTTTGCGCCGCCGCTCTTGCTTCCCCGAGGGTGGCCTGTGGCTGGAACTCCGGCGGCAACCGGCGCAGCAGCGTTGCACGCAAGGGCGATGGCATGGAGAGAAGATTGCTGTCGCCGGAGGCCGCCAGGGATTCGATCTCCACCGGCGTTGCCTGCTGATTCGCACTCCACTCGGCAAAACGAGCGCGCACCTCATCTTCCAGCGCGGGCCATGCGGTGGCCAGCAGACTGGTTCTGGGCTCGGCGAGGTGCAGCGAGCCGTCTTTTTCCGTTTTGTACTCCGGCCGTGCGAAGAGGTGCAGCTCTTCGCGGGCACGCGTGGCGGCTACGTACAGGATGCGCCGCATCTCCTGGGACTCGCGCTCGTGATAGACGCAGTCAACCCACTCTTTGGCTTTGCCGCGATCGGCGCCTTTGGGCTGAAGCGGAGCGACCAGGAACTCGGTGATTTCTCCTGATTCGTCGGGCTTTGCCAGGCCGCGCTCCAGCCAGGAGAGCATCCTGCGAGCGCCACGGCTGGCGCCTGCCTGCAACTCGGGCACGATGACGATCTCAAATTCAAGGCCTTTGGCTTTGTGGATGGTCATCAATTGGACGCCATAGTCGCTGCTGACCGCAGGGTCGGGCATCGCGGTGAGTTTGTCCAGGGCAGCGTCGAGTGCGGAGCCGAGAAGATCCTGTTCGCCACCGGGCAGGCGGTCGAGGCAACTCCACAGCAGTTCGAGGTTGGCGCGGCCCGCAGTGTCAACGCAGCCGGCCCCGCCAATCCGCAACCAGACCTGCTCCAGCCATGTTCCCAATGAGGCTGCGGGTCGTGCGGCGCGCAATGCGTGCGCGAATTCCATCGCTCTCAAGACGCGCGATGCAGATGCCTGGCCTTCATCGCTGAGCAGAGTAATGCGCTCGGCGAGCAACTCCGGAATCGGCCGCGCAAGTAGTTCCGTCTCATCGGTGCTGGCGAGGCGATGCAGGTCGTCGAGCGAAAGGCCGCACCACGGCGCGCGCAGAACGCCGAGCCACGCGATCCGGTGGTGCGGATTGAGCAAGGCGCGGGCCAGAGCCAATGCGTCGAGCACCTCCTGGCGTTCCTGGAGCTTTTCGAGATCGACGGCGCGGAAGGGAATCGCTGCCTCACGCAAGGCCTGGGCAATGGGAGCAAGCGCGCTGCGAGTGCGGCCCAGCACCGCGATGCGCTGCTTCTGGCCGTTGCGGCGGGCTTCTTCAGTGCGCTCCATGCCGGTGCGGATCAGGGCCACGATCTCTTCGGTCTGAACGGCCCTTGCTTCCTGGCGGTTGCGGATGATCGTAGCGTCAGGATGGGCATTCCGCTGCGTTTGCGGCGCAAAGCCAAGGTGCAGCGTGATCTTTGGATTCGTGTCTGAATGCGCTTCGCGAGCGGGCAGAGCAGATGCGAAGGTTACGCCGCTGCCGTCGTCCGTAGCAAAGACTCTTTCAAAAACGCCGTTGAGCTCTTCCACCAGGGTAGGCGCAGTGCGGAAGTTAGCCTGGAGCGGAACAAAGTCGAAGAGCAGCGGCTCGGCGGCGACAGCTTCCAGGCCGTTCCTGCGGACGTGCGGGAAGAGTTCGGCATCGGCGTTGCGAAAGAAGTAGA
>JAJZVZ010000131.1 GCA_021846945.1 Acidobacteriota bacterium
GTCTGCGTCGCCTGCTTCTCTGTCAATATGGTATGGTCACGCGTCCTCACACGCACGGAACCGCCGGAAAGCCTCGCCTTCTGTTCTGGGGTGGTCACGGCCATTGTCGGCATGGCGCTCACAAGTTTCAACGCTCACCCGCTCACGCCTACGCTTTCTCTGGCCCTGTTTCTGATGGGCGCCTTCTGCGCCGCCGGCACACTCAGCTTTTATTTCGCCGTCAAGCACACCTCGGCCAGCAATGTCTCGCAGTACCACTACACCCAGTTGCTCACTGGCGCACTCATCTCCTACCTCGTCTGGCACGATCGCCCCGGCCTGCCCATGATCCTAGGCGGCTCACTGATCCTCGGCTCCGGCGCCCTGATCGCTGTCGCCGCCCACCGCGCGCAGCCTGATCTGCTCGCCCAGTCCGCCATCGGCTAAGTCTGAGCGGCGCTATTCGATCGGCGCAGCTCTGCGTGAGCGAAAGCGAGGCTTCTTCATCAGGTAGCCAATCGGGATGAGGCAAACCGTTAGGATGACGAGGGCGTGGATGGTGTCGATGTAAGCGAGCATATCCGCCTGCTTCACCATCATCGTGTATGTATGAGCCATGGAACCGCTGACGGCTCCGGCCGGAGAGTAGCCCTTCGTGTGCAGCATCCCGTCGACTCCGGCATAGAGCATGCGGTAGTTGGCCGAACCAGGATAGACATGCGCGGCAAGATAATTCTGATGCACCTGCGCGCGGCGCACCAGCATGGTGCTGATGAAGGAGATTCCGATGCTGCCTCCGATGTTACGGGCAAGCGCGGTCAGCCCGGAAACCTCGTTATTCTTCTCCTGCGGCACGCCCACATACGACATAACGCTGATCGGCACGAAGAGGAACGGCATGCCAATCACCATGATGACGCGCCAACTCGCCGCGTCCCAGAAGCTGATACTCAGATCGAGGCTGGAAATACGCCAGATGCCGAAACTCACCCACGCAAATCCGAAGCAGATCATGGCGCGTGGATCGACCTTTTGCCCAATGAATCCCACAATGGGCAGCATAAAAATCAACACCAGGCCGCCAAGCGACAGCACCATTCCCGCTTCGGTCGCGGTGTAGCCCATGATCTCCTGCAGAAATTGCGGGATCATCACCGTAGTCGCATAAAGTGACGCTCCGATCACGAGCATGACAAGCTGGGTCATGCTGAAGTTGCGGCTGCGATAGAGCGAGAGGTCGATGATGGGATGCGGTGCGGTCAGCTCGCGCCATAGAAAAGCGATGCAGCCGATGCCCGCGAGGACAGCGCAGCCGACGATCAGGTGCGAGCCGAACCAGTCTTTCTCCTGTCCCTTGTCGAGCATAATCTGGAGAGCGCCAATCGTGACGGCGAGCAAGCCAAGACCAATGCCGTCGACGCTGCCGAGTTTCTCGCGGACGCGCTTCAGATAAGGCGGATCCTCCACGATGCGGTTGGTGAGAAAGAGAGAGAGAATGCCGACGGGGATATTGAGAAAGAAGATCCAGCGCCAAGTATAGTTGTCGGTAATCCAGCCACCGATTGTCGGTCCGATGGCGGGTGCGACGACGACGGCCATCCCGTAGATGGCGAAAGCGACGCTGCGTTTTTCGGGAGCGAAGGTATCGGCCAGGATAGCGCGCTCGCTGGGCTGCAGGCCTCCGCCGGCCGCGCCCTGGCAGATGCGGAAGATGATCAGCAGAGTCAGGGAGTTGGTGAAGCCGCAACAGAAAGAGAAAATGGTGAAAGCGGCGACGCAACTCATGTAGAACCGCTTGCGGCCAATGCGGTTGGCGATCCAGCCGCTGATGGGCAGCACGATGGCGTTCGAGACCAGATAGGAGGTCAGAATCCAGGTGGCTTCGTCGTAACTGGCGCCGAGCGCCCCGGCGATATGCGGCAGCGCTACGTTGGCGATGGAGGAATCGAGCGCCTCCATGAAAGTCGCCAGCGTCACCGTGAAGGCGATGACCCACGGATTGAACCGCGGTTTCCACGTCTCATCAAAATGAAATTCACTGTCGGCGTCCCGCGGTTTCACCGAAGAGTCAGTGGCTGACTGCGCCATTTGCGCTCCCTGAAAGAAAATTTCTTGCAATGCGATTCCGGCACCGCGAGTGGCGGGGAAGGATGCCGTCGAACCGCGAGTCGTCTGCTCTACGCCGGGGAAAAATGCCAAGGGCGCAAACAATCGCGAGCAGTCATGCTGACAGAATAAAACAAGCGTTGAGACTCCATGCTCACTGTGAGATGATCTTCCCGCGGTGCAAGGGTCCGTGATGCCGGCCGAATGACGAGAATGCACTAAAACTGTATCCAGCCATCCGCGGGACGTCACAATCCCAAAGCGCCACGGAACGGACCGGCCGATCGATCCCCGCAAGCTCGGGGTACGGCAGGGAGGACCTCCGACTCACAAGCCATGGGGCGTACAATTTTCCCACGAAATTCGGCCTGAACTTCTTCGTGTGCCGCCGGATGGTGTAAAAAGGTGTGGACGGTGGCCAGGGTGTTTCCTGTTGTATATACAGCGGACTACGATCTCAGATCACGATCCGGATCTTGGGTGCATTCCCGTTCAGACGCATCGAGGAGAGCGCGAGCACTGGGTTATCCCGGTTGGAAATGCAAACGCAAAGCAGGTTGTAAGAGCGCAAGCGAGGTAAGAGACAGGTGAGTAGCATATAGGCGGCTCGATCGTGCGCCGCAGATTAGATGATCGCCCAGGAGCCTTGAGTGCATCCTAAAAATTATGGTTTTGTCATCGATCAGAACCGGTGTATCGGCTGCCATGCGTGTACAGTTGCATGCAAAGAGGAGCATGATGTACCGGTAGGCGTCTTCCGCACCTGGGTCAAGTACGCGGAAAAAGGCGCGTTTCCCAATACAAGCCGCCATTTTAGCGTGCTGCGGTGCAATCACTGCAATGCGGCTCCCTGCATAGAAATCTGCCCCACCCGTGCGTTGTTCCGGCGCGCTGACGGCATCGTGGATTTCGACAACTCGCGCTGCATAGGCTGCAAGGGTTGCATGCAGGCTTGCCCTTATGACGCGCTGTATATTGATCCCAATAGCCAAACGGCAGCGAAGTGCAACTTTTGTGCTCATCGTGTCGAGTCGGAGTTGAACCCGGCCTGTGTGATTGTGTGTCCTACGCAGGCCATCATCGCCGGCGATCTCGCCGATCCGGCCAGCAACATTAGCCGGATTGTCGCACGGGAAAAGGTCTCGGTTCGCAAGCCGCAAAAGGGCACCGAGCCAAAGGTGTTCTATGTCGGCGTCGAAGGCGATCTTCTGCGCCCGACGCAGTTGGCCGCGCAGAGCAGTTACATGTGGGCCGAGCGCCGTGCTGACTCGAAGACCCGGGAAGATTTCGATCCAACCCTAACGCGTGAAGTCTACGACGTCCGTCATTCCGCACCTTGGGGGCGCAAGATTTCTGCCTACCTGTGGACGAAGTCCATTTCGGCTGGCGCGCTGCTGGTCCCCGCAATTCTCCTGGAACTGTGCCGGCAAGCCGGCAATTTCTTTACGGTCATCTGTCCGCTGATCGCGCTGATTGCGCTGGCCGTAACCTCTCTGCTCCTGATCTTCGATTTGAAGCGGCCGGACCGGTTCTATTTCCTGATGACGAAGTCAAACTTCCGCTCGTGGCTGGTGTTAGGCGGCTATATCCTCATGGGTTATGGCGGCCTCGCAACTGCATGGCTGGTGATGGGCTTCATCACGGGAGCAGTGCCACATCCGCTGATGTGGTTGACTGCCGCCTTTGCGATTGGGAGCGCCTGTTATTCGGCGTTTCTGTTCGCCCAGGCCAAGAGCCGTGACCTATGGCAAAGTCCGCTTTTCCTGTGGCATCTGCTGGTGCAGGCGCTCACCGCTGGGGCTGGCGTGGTGCTGCTCGCGGGCGTTGCCATGGGCGCCCGGTCCGATATTCTGCGGGACTCCACGCTTATCCAGTTTTCCGCGCTGCTGCTGAGCCTGGCCATGGTGCTGGCGGAGATCGCGCTGCCCCATGCGACAGAAGATGCCGCGCTGGCAAATCGATCCCTGGTGAAGGGCAAATACCGGGGGCAGTTCTGGGGATTGGCAGTTGGCGTCGGATTCGTGGGCCCGATCGTTTTGAGCGCCATGTTTCTCTTCTGCCAGCTTTCTCTGGGGTTTGCGATCGTAGCCGCAGTCCTGGCCTTGGTCGGGCTGTATTGCTATGAGGACGTCTGGGTCAAGGCCGGGCAGGTAGTCCCTCTGAGCTAAGTAATGATGATCTGAGTAAATAATGATGAAAAGCACACATCCGCTTCATCCCGATGCACTCGCTTTGGATCCACCCGCGGGCGGACTGTCGAATTTTCCTCCGAGCGAACAGTGGCAAGACTGGTCCGAATACGATCCGGCGCAATGGCCGCGCAAGGTGAAAAAGCGGTATGCGCTGGTTCCGACGATCTGCTTCAATTGCGAGGCGGCTTGCGGTCTGCTGGCTTACATCGACAAAGAGACACTGAAAATCAAAAAGTTTGAGGGCAACCCGGAGCACCCCGGCAGCCGCGGGCGCAACTGCGCCAAGGGGCCGGCAACCCTGAACCAGGTGACGGATCCGGAGCGAATCCTCTACCCGCTTCGGCGCACCGGCAAAAGGGGTGAGGGCAAATGGGAACGGGTGAGCTGGGACCAGGTCCTCGACGACCTCGCCACGCGGATTCGCAGCGCACTCGAGGAAGGTCGCAAGAACGAGATCATGTATCACGTCGGGCGGCCTGGCCACGAGCTCATCTACAACCAGCGAGTCCTGCATGCCTGGGGCATTGACGCCCACAACAGCCATACCAATGTTTGCTCGGCAGGGGCGCGCACCGGCTATGCGTTCTGGCATGGTTACGACCGGCCATCCCCCGATTTCGCCAATGCGAAATTCATCCTGCTGCTCAGCTCGCACCTGGAGGCGGGACATTATTTCAATCCCCACGCGCAACGGATCATCGACGGCAAGGCGAGCGGCGCCAAAATCTGCGTGGTTGACACGCGGCTTTCGAACACCGCCAGCAAGGCCGACTACTGGCTTGCACCCTGGCCGGGCACTGAGGCCGCCATGCTGCTGGCCATGTGCAATGTCCTGATCAAAGAAGGACTCTTCGATCGCGAATTTTTCTCCAGCTGGGTCAACTGGCAGGAGTTTCTGCGCGAGGAGCATCCGGACGAGCCGCAGACGTTTGAGAGCTTCATCGAGATCCTGAAGCAACTGTATGCCGAATATACGCCCGAGTTTGCCGAGCGCGAATCCGGCGTGGCGGCGGCGACGATTGTGGAGGTTGCGCACGAGATAGCACACGCGGGTTCGGCATTTTCCGCGCACATCTGGCGCAACGCCGCCGCGGGCAATCTGGGGGGCTGGCAGGTGCCCCGCGCATTGGTGTTCCTGACGGCGCTGGTGGGCGCGATCGGCGCTCCTGGCGGCACGTCCCCGAGCGCATGGGACAAGTTTGTACCAGCGCCTCCGATGATGCCCCCGCCGCCCAACGCCTGGAACGAGCTGATGTGGGCACGGGAATATCCGCTGGCATCGTTCGAGATGAGTTTTCTTCTACCGCACCTTCTTAAAGAACGCAGAGGCAAGCTGGCCGTGTACTTCAGCCGCGCGTACAACCCGGTCTGGACAAACCCGGACGGCATGAGCTGGATCGAGGTCCTCACCGATGAAAGCAAGGTGGAACGGCACGCGTGCCTGACTCCGACGTGGAGCGAGACTGCATGGTTCGCCGATTACGTCCTTCCCATGGGGCATGCCTCGGAACGGCACGACCTGATGAGCCAGGAGACGCAGGCGGGACGATGGATTGGCTTCCGCCAGCCAGTGCTACGCGTCGAGTTGGAGCGCCAAGGCAAGAAATTTAATTCCACCTATGAGGCGCATCGCGAAGCAGGACTGGGCGAGGTCTGGGAAGAGGACGAGTTCTGGATCGAGCTGTCCTGGCGCATTGATCCGGACGGAAAGCTGGGCATCCGCAAGTACTTCGAATCGCCTTACCGCCCAGGCGAGAAACTCGCCATTGATGAATATTACCGGTGGATCTTCGAAAACAGCGTGCCGGGTCTTCCTGAAGCTGCCAAAGCCGAGGGGCTCACGCCGCTTGAATACATGCGGAAATATAGTGCGTTTGAGATCGAAGGCAACTGCTACGGATTGCATGCGACGGAGCTGACCTCCGCCGAATTGGCCGGCAGCGCCACTGATTCCGACACTTCGGTGATCAGCAAGAATGGCACGCCGATTGGCGTTGCCGTCGAAGGCAAGCCTTATCGAGGTTTTCCAACCCCTTCGCGCAAGCTCGAGTTCTATTCCAGGACCTTGAAGGATTGGAAGTGGCCGGAGTACACGGTTCCGACCTACATCAAGAGCCACGTCCATCGCGACAACATCAACTTCGAGCGGAATGAAATGCTGCTGCTGCCGACGTTCCGCCTGCCTACGCTCATTCACAGCCGCACCGGGAATGCCAAGTGGCTCTACGAAATCTCCCATATCAACCCCGTCTGGATGCACTCGACCGACGCCGATCGTCTGGGAGTTGCGAGCGGTGACCTGGTGAAGGTTGAGACTGCGATCGGATACTTCATCGACAAGATATGGGTAACCGAAGCGATCCGACCCGGCGTGATCGCCTGCTCGCATCACCTGGGCCGCTGGCGCTTGCAGGAGGACTCCGGCGGCGGGCACTGGTCAACGGCGCTTGTCGATCTGACCCAGAGTCGTCCCGGCGAGTGGAAGATGCGCCAGGTGCATGGGATTCGCCCATTCTCAAGCAGCGACCGCGATAGCGCCCGCATTCCCTGGGAGGATCCGGGCGTGCATCAGAATCTGGTCTTTCCCGTGCAGCCCGATCCGATCAGCGGACAGCATTGCTGGCATCAAAAAGTGACCGTCACCCGCGCCGCGGACCCGGACCGTTACGGAGATGTCTTCATCGATACAGAGAAGGCGCACGCGGAGTACCGGCGATGGCTGCAATTGACGCGGCCCGCTCCGGGGCCGGACAATTTGCGGCGTCCGCCCTGGATGATCCGGGTCTACCGCCCGCGGCCCGAAGCATTCCGATTCAACGGCTGAATTGATAGGGTGGTTGGTATGCGCCGCCAGCCAGGTTCTGCGTGCATTGCATGCCCTCGTCGAGCGTTGATGCAGGCCATGCTCTTCCCTGCCCCTCGATGCCAACCGGAATCGACGCCACGGACCCGCGTTAAGTTGAGGTAGCCGCATATCCACGCATGAAAGCTGGAGTAAGGTCCACCGCCAGAGCCGTGTGTCTTCCGCTGCCTATCAGGGGCGGACTGGAACGGGCAAATTGGGACAACTGTGGAGAAGGCTTGGCGGAGGGAGAGGAATTCTAAATTGTAACGGTTTGTACGCAGTGAATAATTCCATATCTAGGAGTTTAACTATATTGTTTTGTTAATCATAAATTGATGATCGTGTTTCGTTGATCGCATTCATTTGCACCCAGGAAATCCTTGTGATACCCCCGTTCATACCTCCGATTACTTGAGGCTGACGTCAGCATAGCCCGTGAACTTGGCCCGTGCCGCATTCGCAACGTTCGACTTTCGGCCGCAACGCCAACCGGCGCCTGTCCGTTTCCCGATAGGGGTTGTCCCGACCGATGCAACCAATCAACTCGGTTTCTCAGACTTTGAAGCGGCCCGAGGCACTTTGGAGCATCGACCGTTTGCGCTCGCCATAAGCCGAATCGGGTTGGGGACCCTACCCGGATTTGGTGATGCCGGAATGAAATATATCGTGAGCGCTATGTAGACCCCATCTTGTGCAGCGCGTCCTCGAAGCGCAGTGTAGAGGGATGAATCGTGTGCGAACAGCAATGGTCGAAATGGCGAGAGTGGGTCTCGGAGCAGGTTGCGAGCGGGCAGAGTGTAGCGGTTTTCTGCCGTGAGCGGGGTATTCGCGAGTGGCTGTACGCGCCGGAGCAAAAATAGACCACGTTACGCCGCGGGAGCGGTGGCAGCGCGGTGGAATCACGACTTCAGCTTTCATGGTCGCCTCTACATGCTCGACCATCTTGTCCGACTCGTAGCCCTTGTTGGCAATCACCACCTCAGGCTGGCGGTCGCCCAGCAGTTCGATGGCTACGGCGTAGTCGCTCACTTGTCCGGCGGTGAGGCGGAACTCCAGCGGCAATCCCGATTGGTTGACGAGCAGGTGAATCTTGGTCGTCAGTCCTCCTCGGCTACGCCCCAGAGCCTTGTCCGAGCCCCCTTTTTGCGGCCCGTGGCCGCTTGCTGATGTGCCCGCACCAGGGTGGAATAGATCATTAAATACTGGTTCTTCTGGTCGGCCACCAACGCGGCAAATACGCGCTCCCACACCCCTGAACGAGCCCATCGTGTAAACCGTTTGTGCACGGTCTTGTACTTGCCGTAGCGCTCCGGCAAATCCTGCCACCGCGCACCGGAACGAAGCACCCACAACACCCCGTTGACGAAATTCCGGTTGTCCTTGCCCTTCCGCCCCACATATCCGGGCCGGCCGGGAATCAGATCGCATATTCGCTCCCACTGTGCGTCGCTCAACTCGTAACGGCTCGCCATGCCTCTGCTGCAGCAGCCAAAGCCTATCCTGCCAAGTGCATATGTCGATACAGCCTAGTGTTTTTTCAATAACATACAATGCAATACAGTATGCTCACCGTAAGCTCACTTGCCAACGCGTCATGGCAAGAATCTAATGGCACAGATTTACCAACGGGACTTTCTGGAACGATCCAGGCCATTGAAAGCACAAACGTGGACCGGGGCTAAATCGACAATATAGGCCGGAGCTTGCTCCGGTGGGTTCGCGAAGATGCTGTGCCTTCGTCAGTCTGGTCGGGACAAACTGCTGTCTTGTCGTATCATTTTTCCTTTCCATCGTCCCAGATTTCGCAACCAGTCTGACCAAAGCGGCAGATCCGCTTTCGCGATTGTCCAGCCGGTGCGAACGCACCCTCAACAGGATTCCTATAGGAGGCTTTCCCCATGCAGTTGCTCCATCAACCCAGAAAGGATCATTTTCCCCGCGCCATGTCACCGTTACTGGGCATAGCGCGCGTTGGCTTCACCCTCGCAAGCGCTATCATCTTCTTCGTGATAGCCGCCATTCCGCTTCATGGACAAACAGTAGCCGGAACCGTGACCGGCACTGTAGCCGATCCCAGCGGAGCGGTGATTCCCAAGGCCACGGTAAAGATCAGAAATACGGCCACCAATGAGGTGCGCTCGGTGGTCTCGAACTCGGCCGGCATCTTTTCAATTCCAGCTCTGCCGCCGGGCCCGTACATTGTTGACGTCACGGCGACCGGTTTTAAGGAGGCGACTTCCAACGTCACCCTGTCCATCGGCCAGGTACTGAACGTCAATTTTCACCTTGAGGTGGGATCCACGAGCCAAAGAGTCCAGGTGGTTGCCAACGAGTCCCTGGGCCTGGAGACGCAAGACCACGAACTGACCAGCGTGATGACGGCGAGATCCATTGAAAATCAGCCGGCATTTTCGGGATACCGAAACGGAACTTTTTACGTGCAGACCACGCAGGTTGGCGTCCAGCCGGGATCGCAGTTGGGCGACAGCCACATTGGATCCAACGTCAGTCAGTACAACATGCAAAGCAACCAGTTGTTCATTGCCGGTCAGGGCTTCTGGTCAACCTCGTATCTGCTGGATGGCGTGGTGGATATGAGCTACTTTGACCAGACGGCCACGGTGCAGACGCCGGTTGAGGCGACTCAGGAAGTTCAAATCATCCGCAGCAGCGCGAATGCCCGCTACGACGGTGCCAATGCCGTAAACGCGCTGACCAAGAGCGGAACTAACACCTTCCACGGCAGGGTCTATGAGTATCTGGAAAACAACGTCTTCAACGCCAGAGGTTACGCTGCCGGCAAACTGAACGAAGACCGCTACAACATGTTCGGCGCCAACGGGGGCTGGGTTGTGCCGTACACCCACAAGAAGCTGTTCTTCTTTACGGATTATCAGGGCTTCCGCCAAGTCTTATTTGCCTTTAAGCAAGCATATGTCCCGACAGCGGCGGAGCGCAATGGTGACTTCAGCGCCGACCTGGTGGCAAATCCGGAAACCAAACAGCCCGCCACCGTCATCTATGACCCCACCACATTCAACCCGAACGCCACGCCCAACGGCGGGCCCAATGCGCTACAGCCTTTTAGTTATGGCGGGCGCGAAAATGTGATAAATCCCGCCTTAATTAGTCCCCTGGCCAAAGCGTATATGAACCTGGTCTATCCCTTGCCCAACGGACAGAACACAACTTTAGGCAACAACTACGGGAGTCTGCGCAGCCGGACCCTGTTCAATCACGACGATTGGCTAGGCCGGCTCGACTACAACATCGGCCAGAACGATCATCTCTGGGGCGCCTACGACACCAACAATCCGCAAATCGTCCGGCCGGAGGATTGGGACAACGGCCCGAATTCTGCTCCAGGCACAAGCCTTATTGACACCAGTGAACACAACCAGCTCTTCGGCACGGATATCTACGCGGAAGAGAGCCACGTCGTCAGCCCAACCGTTGTGAACACCGCCCGTATCGGCTTTGCGCGTTCCGTGACTGGACAGCAATTCTTGATGATCAACAACGGCACGAATTATTTTTCCAAGTTCGGACTGACCGGCCTGAATCCGCCTCCCACGTTCTGGGGCCTGCCTCAATTCAACGTAAACGGCTACTCCGGCGTGAGCGGCAGTCCGCTGGGCGCAACTCAAAATATGTATGAGTACAGCGATGAAGTGAACTGGGTGCGCGGCAGGCACTCGTTCTTCGCGGGTGCCGAGTTCGACGATATCGACTACAACGCATTCTGGTTTACAGGAAGTCCGAACGGCAATCTGAACGCCAATGGCGAGTACACCTATAACGGATCGAGCGGAGCAGCCTGGCAGCGGCCCGGACAGTGGCTGCTCGGCAAGATCGAACTGATGCCGTCTGCCAATGAACTGGCGGACTATCTGCTGGGCGACTATGCGTCAACCAACGCCACGGCCGGCAGTGAAGTCGGCTACTTCCACCAACACAACATCATGCCGTACTTCCAGGACGACTGGCGTGCCACGTCCAAGCTCACCATCAACATGGGCCTGCGCTATGACTATTACTCGCCGCCCATGGAGCAATATGGACACGCTGGCTACCTCAACCCCAAGACGGGCAAATTTACTGAGGCGCCTTACCTTCCCAAGAAGTACAATTTCAGCCCGAGGGCCGGCTTTGCCTACTCCCTCAACAGCAAGACGGCCATTCATGCCGGAGGCGGTATCTACTACTACCAGTACAGCTACTACGACCTGCAGGGCATGATGACCGATCCGCTCTTCAACGCGGGGCTCAACTCGGTTCAGAGCCAGATTAACCCGGTCATCTGGCCCACTTCCAACACCGCTCCCAATCCTAATACCGGCGCAGCGCCTGGACAGCAGGAGTTCTTCACGTTGGCGGATGCAGAAAATGTCTGGGCCCAGATGCCTGCGCCCAACGGCGTCTTCGTGCCGGGCAGCTTGACATTCACGCAGAAGATGCCAACCAGCTACAGCGAGCAATGGAACCTGGCAGTGCAACGAACCTTGGGACAGGACTGGCTGCTGACCGTAGACTATGTCGGAAGCTCGAACCATCATATTTTCAACTTCAGCAACATCAACCAGGCCGCTCTACCCGGCCCGAACGATACCAATCCGGGCAGCACCGCCGACATCAACTCCCGCCGACCGTTTCAGGCGATTCCGGGTAACATCATGCAGCAGCATATGTGGGGATCGTCCCACTATGACGGGCTTGAAGTGGCGCTGCAAAAACACTTCAGCAGCGGCTTCTCGCTCAACACCAACTATGTCTGGGGAAAGTCGATGGACTTCCAGGATTCCGATCACGCGCCAACCGGCGAAATGGGCCTCCACCCACAGGTCGACTACGGACGATCGGACTTCATGCAACCCTATGTCTACAAGGCGTCGGGCATCTACGAGTTGCCATTTGGCAAAGGCAAGCTTTTCCTGAATGGCGGCAGATGGTGGCAGAACCAACTCGGCGGTTGGAGGCTCAGTGGAATGTTCACGGTGGAGGGGGGCTTCCCGTTCAACGTAACAGCCGTGGATAACTCCAACACCGGTGGAGGCATTCAGATGCGTGCGAAGGAGACCTGCAACGGGAACAAAGGCCCCCATACCTTTGCGGAGTTCTTCAACACCTCCTGCTACCAGCAGCCTTCTGAGAACACGTTCGGCAATGAGCGCCGCAACAATCTGAACGGACCGCGCAACACCAACCTGGATCTCTCCGCCTTCAAGGAGTTTCCGCTCTGGGAGAGTCTAACATTCCAGTTCCGTACAGACGCCTTCAGCGCTCTGAATCATCCGCTTCCCAACCAGCCGCAATCCAACTGCTGCGTCGGCAACTTCGGCGAAATCACCGGATGGGGCGGAGCACGAACCCTGCAGTTCAGTACGAAGTTCCTCTGGTAAGTGCTGTCTGCAATCAACCTGTGCGCCGGGCACGGTACTCAAATCGTGCCGGCGCACTCTCCCTTCCCCTTCCAGCATCCGCCAACACTTTTCGGCAACCGCCATCGAATGTCGGCACCCATATCGCGGAGGAGTCCTAGGGAATCGACGAGGCAGCCTGCGAGACGACAAATTCGCATGCGAACTACCATGGCCAACTTTTGAGGGATCTGACAACATGCGATGGTTTCGAGCGATGTGCCTGGCCACTCTCCTCCTGCCTTTAAACTCATTGTCGGCGCAGGTACAAGGCCGGAGTGCACCAACCCTTGCTTCGTTGAATCCCAACGCGCCGCAGATATTCCTAACTACCATGCACTGGAGAGATCGCAACTGGGATTCACAATCCAAATTACTGCGCAATTCGCCAATCGGTCAGCCTACTCTACGATCATCGAGCTATTACGCTCTTGGTCTTCTTCTGCGCGACAAGCCGGGAGATAGAATGAGTGCGGCCGAAGTCCTCGACGCGGTGCTTGCGCAGCAATACAATACCCCGGGCGAGCCTTACGACGGGACATTTAGATCGGAA